>CAMPKL010000320.1 GCA_946887065.1 uncultured Bryobacterales bacterium | reverse complement strand
TTCCTGTCGCCATCGGTTAGTGGGTAACGGCCCGAGGAGGGCGCGCTTTGGTCAATGTTATCACGCGCTTGCGTGGGATCGGGCCGCTCTGCCGGCGGATAACGGCTGCGTCGATGACACCGGAAGTCGCTCTCGCAAGACGGCCTGGGGAGGGTCTTCCACGCCCGCCTGACTGACCGGCTGCTACGATCTTTACTAAGTGCGCTTCTTGATCGCGTTGGCGTTGTCTTGCCTGGCGCTGTCGCCGGGTCCGCTGCAGGCGGCGGAGCTCCAAGTGGAGAACTCTTTCGGCGGTGTGTCCGTTCGAATTTCGCTCGAAGGCCGGTTCCAGTTGCAGCTTCACAACAGCCAGCGCCCGGCTCGCGAGGAAGACATCAAGGTGACGCGGACAGAGGACGCGATGCGCATCGTCGCCGAACCCGCCGACGGTTCCCGCTTCGACATCAACCTCACCATCCCCTTCGGTTCTCCGATCGATATCCGCACCAAGGACGGCAAGATTTCGCTCGAAGGTTATCCCGCGCGCTTTACGGCGCAGACCGTTTCGGGCGAGGTTTTTCTCAAAGCGCCCTGGGAAGCGACGCGCCTCCGATTTATTTCCGCTCGCGAGCCCAAGCAACTGTCGGTTCCTGCTTCGCCCCGTTTTAAGACGGGCGAGAATAGGGAACTCGATCAGAAACGCTGGGTCCTCGAAGACCGCCTGAGCGACGAACATGTTACTTACGGCGCCGTGCGCATCCGTTCGCAAAACACGAATCAACTCACCATCGAATCGGCGCCGCTGCCGCCCGACGCGCCAGTCAAAATGCACTGGCAAGCCCTGCCGGTCTACAACGAACTAACCAAGTCGGCGCCGAAGGAGACTCCTGCTCCATCTCAGTCGAACACGCCGCCGCCGCCGAATGCCCGGGCCTCCATCGTCCCAGCGGGCGAAGCGGTCTTCTCATCGGACGTCAGGCTCGTCAATTTGCAGGTTGCCGTTTACGATCAGCAAGGCGCGCCGATAGCCGGCCTCGGCCCGCAAGATTTCGAAGTCCGCGAGAACGGAGTGCTGCAGGATATCTCCGCCGTGGAGGCCGGAGACAAGCCCTTCAATCTGGCCCTGCTTCTCGACCTCAGCTCCAGCACGCAGAGAAATCGCAATGAGATGAAGCAGATCGCCGCACGCTTCCTCTCGGTGGCCCAGCCTTACGACAAGGTCGCGGCGTATGTTCTCGCCAACAATTGGTTTGGGGTGATTTCGCGACTGACTGCCGACAGGGAGACTCTGGCCGCGAGCATCGGCGAGCTTCCGGATCTCTCCGGCGGCTCGCCGCTTTACGACGCCATCGTGTTGGCCTACGACGAGGAACTGGCTAAACTTCCCGACGAGCGCAACGCCTTAGTCATCATTAGCGACGGCATTGACAATCGTTTGTACGGTATCGGCCAGCCGTCGGCCGTGTCCTTCACTGACATCAAGCGAGCGGCGGCCAAGATGAATGCCTTGCTCTATCCAGTCTTCCTCGGCCCCAGCGAAGAAAACTTGAGCAAGGGAAGCCGCCCCTATGAGGCCTATATGCGATTCAAGGAAACGGCAGCCGAAGCGGGCGGCCGCGTTTTCTCTGCCGCGTCGCTCGGGGAATTCGACGCTGTCTACGAAGAGATCGCGACCGAACTCCGCGCGGTCTACAGCGTTTCCTATTATCCGAAGAACCAGAATTTTGACGGAGAGTTCCGTCAGGTCGATGTGGCGGTGTCGAGAGAAGGCGCCACGGCCCGAACGAGGCCGGGATACGCGGCCTGGTAGGCTGACTTCCGCGGAGTCTTCTGCAACTCCTCGCGTACCGTCCGGATCTTGCGGGTCAGCGCATCGCGCAATCGTTGAGGCATGCGGCCGTAATTGTTCTCGCCGGTCTGCACCATTCGATCGGTGGTAAGCAGCACGGCGAGTCCTTTCTCGCGCTCGTCCGCGTCTAGATACATCGAAGCGAGCTCAAGCCGCAGTACGTAGTTTCTCGGGTACTGCTCGATGAGCCCTTCCAGCACTTTCGCCGCATCCAGCGGCCGCCGCTCCCGGCGATACAGCAGCGCCAACAACACGCGCGCCTCTGTCTGCAACGTCTCTCCTTCATCGGCCACGCGTTCAACCCAGTCGCGGCCCTTCTCCTTGCTGCCGTGGATTCCGCCGATTGCCACTAACGCCCGCACAGCCCAAGGCAAGTTTCCCACCACATACTCTTGAACCCCTGCGACCAGATACGAGTCAATGTATTGCGGATCGATCTCGCGCAGCTCGTCGCTGTACTTGCGCGCCTTATTCCCTGCCCGCAGAGCGGCAATATAGGATTTGTCGATCATGAACAGGTAGTTCGCCTCTAAGCCGTAGTTCTGGGACAAGACGAACAGCGCGGTGGTCGCCTTCGGATTTTTCTTTAGTTCCGACTCGGCTAACCGCCGAGCCTCGGCCAAGGCGCCCAGAAACCGCGTCTTGACTTCGGGGTCGGGTTTTGGCTTCTCTTGGTCCAGAAACTGGTTGTCGCCCCGGAAGGCGCTCGTCTCCAACATGCCCAGGCGATGGAGTTCCTGGTATAGAATCACGGTCGCGATGCGATTCCAGATCTCGGCGCTCGGTTGGCTCGCCGCCATCGCGGCGTAGTAGTCGCGAATCGCCTGGTCGTGCTCCAGGTTGAAGTGGTGATCGTCGGCGCGAGCGACCAGCGCCTGGGCGGTCTGCCCTTGTAGATCTGCTCTCCCGAGCAAGAGCGCCGGCAGAAGCAGCAAAAAGCAGCGAAGTGATCTCACCAATTAATTTAGACGCCGACTATCTAGAAACGATTACCTCGCGAATGCTGTCTCGGGTCAAGAAGAACTTGACGGAATCGAAGTCTTGGAACAACCGCTCCAGGCTCCTGTTGTTGAAAGTATTCGGCAGCGTGCGCATGTCGCGCGGCTGCAAAATCAATTCATCCGGCCCGTCGATGCGATATCGGCAGGCGGGGACGGCTTCGCCGCGGCCCTGCGTATGGAAGAACGTCAGCATCGCCCCGCCCGGTCTCAGCATCTCTCCCAAGCGAGGAACGGCGAGATAAACCGTATCGGAATCGAGAAACTCCAAGCAGTCCCAGGCCAGAACGGCATCGAACTGATTTCGCTCGAAATTGAAAATGTCGTCGACGAAATCCCTGGCGGCGGCGACATTCATCGCATCTTGGGGATTGTCTTGCTTGCGTTGATCGTACTGTCCGAGCACATCGACGGCATGGACCGTGCCGCCGAATTCGCTCAACACGCCCAGGTTGGCTTGGTTGAGCCCGCCTAGATCGAGGATGTCGAGCCGGCCGCGGTTCGGCACGATGTTGAAGACATGCTTCAGCCCGTTGCTCTTGCGGCTCGCCGTCGGAAGGTCGCGGGCGATTTGTCGCGGAGCGGCCCCCGGTTCGACTGCATTGGCTAGAATCTTACGAAAAAAATCGAGCACGACCAGCCACCCGCTCCAGGGAACCCGTCTGAATCAGCCGGACTACTTCTTGGCGGGCGACCTGACCGTCGCAGCGCTAGCCTCGGGCGACTTTTCGGCTACCGGAGGTTTCGACGTTGGCGGCGCGGACTCAACCGCCTTCGGAGCGGGCGCGAGCTCCTGTTTGACGATCTGGACGCCGCCTCGGAAGACGGCGCCGTCCTCTATGACAATTCTCGCCGCGGACAGATCGCCGTTGAGCGAGCCCGTCTTGCGGATCTCAATGCGGTCTCCGGACTTGACGTTCCCCGTGACCTTGCCCTCAATGACGATATCCTTGGCGAAAACGTTGGCATTGACGTCGCCGTTGGGGCCAATCGTCAGATTGTTCTGTTCCAGCCGAATCGTTCCTTCGATCTGGCCGTCAATGTACAGATCTTCGGTTCCCATGATGGTCCCCTTGATCTTGAGCGATTTGCCGATGCTCGCCTGACTTCGGCCTGCGCTGGGAACGGCCGGCGTCACAGGCGGAGGGGCTAGCGGTCGCGGGGGCGGGGGCGCGGGGGGCGGCTCTTGGGTGTTTGGGGGGGGATTTGGTGTTGGTGGTTTTTATTGTTTTATAGACCAAAAGAGTGCTAGGTATATTTTCAAAAGAGTTACTAGTATAACCGCCGCCGCTTGAGAAACCGCAACACGGAAGCATCCGGACGAACGCTGCTGCTTCGGCATGAGATGCTCCTCGAGTACGTACAGGGCGCCGCATTAGCCGGCCACATCGACGTAGAAAAGCGGCGGGATGGTCACCGCCGTCACGTCGTCCTTGCCTCCTTGGCGCGCCATGCCGAGGGCGGCGTCGAGATTCGGCGCCCATTTCACGCCCAACCTTGTGGCCGCGGCGTCGTTTTTAGGTCCGACCAGAATGATCTGCCCTAGGTACTTGAGCGGGTACGTGGCCCAATACCAGACGGTGAACGGATGGAAGCCGTGATGGGCCCAACGATTGCGGTACGCGTCGATCAGGTCAGGGTCTTCGGCGAACTTCGTTTGGAACAGTTCTTGTAGTTGGAAGGGGTCCGTCGTCTCGACCAAGGCCTCATCGTAGAAGCGCTTGTAGGCGACATGATACTCGGGGTGAAAGACTTCGTCGACCGGATTGAGGATGATGACCGAGCCGCCTCGGCGAACGAGAGGCTTGTTGTAGAACCAGTTGAAAACGTATCCGAGGACATCGGAAACCACCAGGACGGGGTTCACCGACGCGCCGACCGCGTACGGACTCAGATCGGGCAGGCCATAGACAAGCGTGTCGTACTGGCGAGGCACGGAGACGCGAACCTGGCGTTCGACTGCCGCGATGGTTCGAGAGTGGACGGCATCGACTGCCCCGGCGTTAATTTCGATGGGGCGATAGGCGCCGGGCACGCCGCGCAGGATCTTACGGCGCAGGGACTCCGGAAGCAGACTCATTGCTGACGGCGTCGCGGCGCGCAGCAAGCGCTCGGCGGCGTTGCAGTCCCGCGGCGGCTTGCCCAGATGGGCGAGATGCGAGGGATAGGTCGCCCCGTTCATGGCGACGCAGATCATGAACACCTGGCAAGGCTGATTCACCACCGCGCCGATGCGTTTGATGGACTCGTGCATCTTCGAGCC
>CAMPKL010000319.1 GCA_946887065.1 uncultured Bryobacterales bacterium | reverse complement strand
ATCCCAACGGACGGAAGATTTCGCTGAATACGGTGGTCTTGCCGGCGTTCACCGCCGACTCACAGCCGGATCCGGTCTTTTTCTTGGCCGGCGGCCCCGGTCAAGGCGCGGCGTCGATGGCTCGACGGATCGACGACCTATTTCAGGAGATTCGCCGGCAGCGCGATGTCGTACTCGTGGACCAACGCGGAACAGGCGAATCGAACCTGTTCCATTGCAAGTTCCGGGAAGACGAAGAAGCCTTGAAGGAAGGGCCGCCGCTGACCCAAGCCGAGGTCGAGAAGTGCCTGGAGTCGTTCGACGGCGATCCGCGCTTCTATACGACGACGATCGCCATGGACGACCTGGACCGCGTCCGGGAATGGCTGGGCTACGAGCGCATCAGCTTAATCGGGGGCTCCTACGGCACGAGGGCGGGGCTGGTGTACCTGAGGCGGCATTCGGATCACGTACGCACCGTTGTATTGGACGGAGTCGCGCCGCCCGACATGACGCTGCCGCTGTTCTTCCCTCGCGATTCTCAGCGTGCGCTCGATCAACTGCTGGAGGCCTGCGGCGACGACGCCGAATGCAACGAACGCTTCCCGAACCTGGGGGACCGGTTGGAGGCGCTGTTGGCTGAGCTGGGGCGCAGTCCGCGAGAGATCACGCTTCGGCACCCGCGCACCGGCGAAGAAACGGAAGCGACGATTACCCGGCGTATGCTCGCGCTCACCTTGCGGCAGGCATTGTACTCGCCGCTAACCGGCTCCCTCGTGCCCTTGGCGATTGACCGCGCGGCGCAGAGTGATTTTGGGCCGTTAGCGGCGTTAATGCTCACCACCGAGGGATTGGAAGACGAAATCGCCAACGGGATGTATTTGTCCGTGACTTGCAGCGAGGACTATCCGCGATTGAGCCCGGAGTCGGTCGCCGCCGAGGCCGCCGGCACGTTTATCGGGCGCGACGTGTTCGAGGCCAGTTCCGAGGCCTGCAAGTATTGGCCGCTGGGAGAGGTGGACGCCTCCTACTACGAGCCGGTGCAGTCGGACCTACCCGTGCTGATTCTCTCCGGGGAAGTCGACCCCGTCACGCCGCCGTCCTGGGGCGAACAGGTCGCGCGGCATTTGCCGAACTCGCGGCACATCGTCGCGCCCGGCGCCGGACACGGCGTGATGAGCGTCGGTTGCGGGATGCGTTTGATTGGCGAATTTCTTGAGGCGGGCAGCGCGGCGGCGCTGGATGCCTCTTGCCTAGACGTGCAAGCTAGGCCGGCGTTCTTCTTGAATTTCTCAGGGCCGTATCCGCCGCAAGAGAAGGAAACGGCGCGATGATCGAGGCGACGAATCTATCGAAACGGTTCGGCGAGACGGTCGCGCTCGACGGGCTTTCGTTTTCGTCGCGCAACGGCCGCATCGTGGGCTTGCTGGGGCCGAACGGCGCAGGCAAGACGACGGCTTTGCGCATTCTCTACGGACTGTTGCAAGCCGATGGCGGGACGGTGATGATCGACGGCTCCGACGTCGCCGCCGACAAGCTTGAGGCGCGGCGCAAGATCGGGGCCCTGCCCGACATCCAAGGACTCTATCCGCGTCTAACGGCGCGAGAGAACATACATTACTTCGGACGGCTCCACGGGCTCGACGAGAAGCGGCTCAAGCGGCGCACGGATGAGCTGATCGAGCAGTTCGACATGGGGGCCATCGCGGACCGCGGCGCGCAGGGCTTTTCGCACGGCGAACGCATGAAGACGTCGCTGGCCAGGGCGCTTGTTCATGACCCGCCCAACGTGCTGCTGGATGAGCCGACGAACGGATTGGACGTACCCAGCGTGCGCGCGCTGCGGCAGGTGATCTCGAATTTGCGCGCCGACGGCCGCTCAGTGATCTTCTCGTCGCATGTGATGCAAGAAGTGGCGGCGCTGTGCGACGACATCGTGATCGTGGCGCGGGGCAAGGCCGTCGCGGTCGGCAGCCCGGACGATATACGGCGTCAAGCCGGTTGCGAGGACCTGGAAGAGGCCTTCGTTCGATTGGCCGGACCGGAAGCAGGGGCGGCATGAACTGGCGCCAACTGTTCGTCATCGTGCGCAAGGAGCTTACCGATCACCGGCGCGATCGGCGCGCCCTGCTTTCCGCTTCGTTTGGCGTGCTTTTCGGGCCGCTGATTCTGGCCGTCATGCTGACTCAGATCGCTAAGGACCAAATCGCCGCCGAAGACATTACGATTCCCATCTCGGGGGCGGCTTTTGCGCCGACACTGGTGACCTGGCTCGAACAGCAGGCGGGCGTGAGCGTGGAAGAGGCCCCGGAAGAAGCGGAAGCCGCGGTGCGCGCCGGTACGTTGGATCTGGCGGTGGTGATCGACGAAGACTTCCAAAAGGATTTCGGCGAAGCGAAACCGGCGGGCGTGAAGTTGATCTACGACGGCACGGAGAACGAGCTGCAAGCCACGATCAGGCGTACGAGACAATTGTTGAACGGGTATTCCTCGACTATGGGCGCCTTGCGGCTGATGGCCCGGGGAGTGAGCCCAGCGGCCGTGCAAGCCATAGCGCTGCAGGAAGTTGAGGTGTCGTCAGCGCAGCAGCGCGCGGCGAGGATATTGGGAATCCTGCCGATGATGATTTTGCTCGCGGCCTTTGGCGCGTCGATGGGCGCGGCGGCGGACTCCATGGCCGGCGAACGCGAGCGGGGCTCGCTTGAGGCGCTGCTGATGAACCCGGTCGCGCTGCCGGCGATCGTCGGCGGCAAGTGGCTAGCGGCGTCGATGTTCTCGGCGGTCGGCTCCACGGTGAGCTTGCTGTTGTCCGCTTTCGCCATGCAGGCCATACCGCTGCAGGACCTGGGCATACGCTTTCAATTGGAGGCTTGGCAGCTCGGGCTCGCCGTAGTGATTCTGTTGCCGGCCGCATTATTGGCGCCCGCGCTGCAGATGCTCGTCTGCTCGTTCTCGAAGACTCTCAAGGAAGCGCAACCCTACCTCGGACTGCTGACGATGGTGGCCATGGCGCCGGGCTTGATCGCGGGCATCTACGGCGTCGAAAACGCCGACTGGATGCTGGCGGCGCCGTTCTTCTCGCAGACGAAGCTGCTGTCGTCGGTGATGGCGGGGGAGCGGCCGGAGGTTTGGGAAGTTGCCTTCTCGGTGGGGTTGTCGTTGGCCGCGACGGCCGCTTGCCTTTACGCGATCTCCCGGCTGATGCGGTCGGAAAAATTAGTGATCAACCGTTAAGACGGACACCGTCTCGCTGCTCTGAGCCTCTGGGCGCGGGCCTTGCAGGCCGGGAACCGGAGTATAGGCGTAGGGACGGCCTTGCGATGCGAAGTAGGCGCGATCCTCCAGCAGTTCATAGTCGGTTCCGAGATAGCGATTGAAGACGATCCGCAGGCCGTTAACGGGGCTCATTGTGGGATAGATGTCTTCATTCCCGCCGTCGGGCAGGTGCGCGGCATAGAAAATGTTATAGCGTTCCGCGACATCGGTGGCGTCTAAGCTTTCTTCGTCGTAGAGCAGCCCCGCGCCGTGATCGCCGTGAATGATAATGATCGGTTCTCGCTTGGAATTGGCGCGGATCTGGTCGATCGTCTCCAGCAGCCGGCCATTCAAGTAAGAGATTTGATCACGATAGCCCCGAACGAAATCACGCTTGGCCGTTTCGTCGTTGGCGTCGGTTTCCCAAAGGTATTCACCTGCTGAAGAGACTGTTTCTCCGTTGGGGCCGAAGACGAACGGCGGATGGCCGAAGAACACGTGGGAATAGACGAACTTCGGACCGGCGATGGCCAAGGCCTGGTCCATGTGATCGAAAGGATATTCGGTACGTACGCGGTGCAGGTCGAACAGCGACGTGTACCCCACGGCTTGGAGCAGAGTAGGTAGCGGCGTCATCTGCAATACGCCGAAGTTGAAGTGATTAACGAACCACCACTCCTTGAGATTCACGTCGACCCCGCCGATGTTCGCGCCCCAGTACTCGCTCTCGAATGAGACGATTCGGTAGCCGGCCTGCTTCAGCAAGCGCACAGCGCGGCTGTCTTGCATCAGTTGACGCAGGTACCGTTGGTCGCCGGACGCTGCCAACTGATCCCCTAGGATCTCGCCAAGGTAGGAAAAATTGAGCGAGGAATTAACCGAGACCAAGGTGTAGGGATAGTTGGCGATGGCTTGATCGGCGACCGCGAAGCCGCGCTGGCGCAGAGCCTCGATCATCTCCGCATTGTCGTAGTCGAAGTAATCTCGTAGGACGTCTTGGCGGGCGTAGCCGTCAAGGACGAGATAGTAGATGTCCGGGCTGGCAGCGGCATCCTTCGGCAGGGTGTTCGCATAGAATTCCGCCCGGTCGGGTATGGACGCTTGGAGCGACCAAGCTCCGAACAAACCGAGTCCGACTTGAAACAACGGGCCGGCAACTAGGAAAAGGCTCACGACGTTCAGCAGGTAGTTCACAAATCCCAGATTTTTGGCGGAGCGCAGGGCGATGACGGCCGCGGCGAGTGCGGCCACGATCGAGATGCCGATGAGCTTCGACCAAAGGTCAAGCGTTCCCTCCGAGCCGAAAGATGTCAGGATCCGCTGAACGGCGCTGTAAGAGAAAAAGACGAGGACGAGCACGGAGGTAGGGATCGCGGCGCGGCGCCAGTCTCCGGTGATCTTGGCGATTACCAGCCAAATCAGGGCGGAAAAAAGGACCGTGACGAGGGCCGGCGCGAAGGCGACGGAGAAGTCGAACAGATTCTTGTGCCCGGTATAAAGGAACGCGACAGGGTAGAGCGCGAACATGATCGGGTGCAAGATCATTTGCTGCTGCTTGGACATCTTGCCGCGGCTCCCAAGGCGAGGAGTACGACTGTATTTTCAGCAGGCGCCGGCCAAACCGACTCTCAGCAAAACACCTGATTTACGGGGAAAGTCCGGCGGCGCCATAGTCGGCGGTAGCGCCGGTAATATCCCTGCGGGCGTACGAGGAACTCCATTGCCGATTCAGTCCAAGAATTTCTCAATCAGGTTGATCGCCAAACTGCGGACGCTGCCGGGCGATCGCGGCGGTTATCTCGATCCGGGATCGGGAAGCTACATCCTGCAGGTTGCCATGGCAGGCTTTCTTGGAGCTGCGTTTGCCCTCAAGTCCTATT
>CAMPKL010000318.1 GCA_946887065.1 uncultured Bryobacterales bacterium | reverse complement strand
TTCGAACGGGAAGCCAAGGCGTTCGCCGGAAAAGCAGCGCAGCGCGCTTCCGCCTAGGAACTATTCCATGAATAGCTGGTCCGGATAGCACCAGCGCCAGGACTCGCCGGGCTCGATTGACCGCACGACCGGGTGATCCGTGGCGTGATAGTGCTTGGTGGCATGCTTGTTCTTGGAAGAGTCGCAGCAGCCGACGTGTCCGCAGCTTAGGCACAGCCGCAAGTGAACCCAGCGGTCGCCTAGAGCGAGACACTCCTCGCAACCCGTGGTGCGCGGCGCAACCTGCCGCAGCTGATCGAGATGTGCGCATGTGCGGGGCATATCGCTTTAGTTTGCAGCCAGGTACCGGTGGACGAACATCACCGACATCGCGCCTTCGCCGACGGCTGAAGCCACGCGTTTGGTCGAGCCGACGCGGACATCCCCCGCGGCGAACACGCCCGCGCAACTCGTCTCCAGGAAGAACGCCGGCCGCTGCAGCGTCCACTCCTCGGAAGGAAGAAGTTGCGGGCCGGTCCGAACGAACCCATTGTGGTCGCGCTGCACCGAGTCCGGCAGCCACGAGACGAACGGCACGGCGCCGATCAAGACGAACACCGCGGTACACTCCACGGTTTCGCATTCACCGTCGGCATGGCAGGTCACTTCCACGGCCGTGAGGCAATCGTCTCCATGCATTTTGGTGATTTCGGTGTGTAGTCGCACTTCAATGTTTTCCGTCTGTTCGATGCGGTCCACCAGATAGGAAGACATGCCCTTTCCGATATCGCCGCCGCGGATCAGCAAGCGCACCTTCTTCGTGCATTGCGAGAGGAACACCGCCGCTTGACCTGCTGAATTGCCGCCGCCTACGACGATGACCTGTCCATCGAGGCAGGACTGCGCCTCGACGGCAGTAGCGGCGTAGTAGACGCCTGAACCCTCCCAGCGCGTGCAGTCGATGGGCAGCTTGCGGTACGAGGCGCCGGTGGCGATCAGCACGCAGCGCGCGGAAACGTCCGGCCCGTCTTCAAGGCCGAGTACGTGGTAGCCCGTCTCGCAACTGAGCGTCGAAACCGAAGCCGGCGCATTGAGCACGGCGCCGAATTTCTGCGCTTGCAGCATGGCACGCGTCGCGAGTTCGGTACCAGACAAGCCCATCGGAAAGCCCATATAGTTCTCGATCTTTGAGCTGGCGCCTGCTTGTCCGCCGGGGCCAACGCGGTCCAGCAAAACGGTCTTCAGACCTTCGGAAGCCCCGTACACGGCTGCCGCCAGCCCCGCCGGGCCCGCTCCGACAATGACCAGATCGTGTATGACGTGTTCGAGCGGCTTGCGTATGCCGATGTGGTCGGCGAGCTCCGCGTTGCTCGGGTTGCGCACCATTGCGCCGCGGCCGCAGACGACGATAGGCGTTTCCGATTTAGCGACATTGAAATGCTTCAGCAATTCGTCGACGCTGGGATCGTTCTCCAAATCGATCCAGGTGAAAGGCACCCGGTGGCGCGACAGAAATTCGCGGATGCGGTGCGTGTCTTTAGAAAACCGCGAACCGACCACGCGTGCTCCGATGATGCCGGACTCTTCCAGCATCTGGCGGCGCATCAAGAAAGCGCGTAGCAGGATATCGCTCAGCTGCGGCATGTCACTCAGGATGCGGCGCAGATCGGCGGCCGAGATCTCGTAAACCTCGCAGTGGCTGTGGGCGATGCAGCTGACGATCGCCGCGCGGCCGGTGAGCATGTCGATGTCGCCGGTGAACTCGCCGGGTCCGTGCGCGACAACGAGCTTGTCGGCGCCGGAGGAGCTTTCATAGATGCCGACTTCGCCGCTCTTGACGATGAAGAACTTGAAGTCGCGCTCGCCGAAGGCGAACAGCGTCTCGCCCGGCTCGAAAGAGTTGAGCGTCGAGAACTTGTGGACCGCCGCGATCTGCGCCTCGGTCAGAACGGGGAATGCGATTGCTTGTTTGTCCATGTGTGGGTGGGGAAGAATCTCATTCTCACGCTTTTGCGGCAGTTTGGGTAGGGCACGCCCCTGGCCCTATCTCCGCTAAACTCAGAGGCCGTGAATCGCCGTCAATTCCTCTCCCGGACTTCCGCCTTCGCGAGCGTCGTCGCCGCACGAGCGCAGTCGAAAAAGCCGCCGCAAATTCTGCTGCGCAGCTCCTGGCAAAGCGTCAACATCGGCGACATCGGACACACCCCGGGGGCCCTGACGATTCTCGAAACCCACTTCCCCGAAGCGGAAGTGACGCTGTGGCCGGGCGAACTCGGACACGGCTCAAGAGAACTGCTGACAAACGCCTTTCCCCGGCTCAAAATCGCTGAGGGCAGGACCGGAGCCGACGGCAAGCCGACCACCCCGGAGCTGGCCAAGGCGTGGGAGGAGACGGACCTGTATCTGAACGGTTCTGGGTCCGGATTTCCGGGCCGCGAACACGCGATCGCCTTTCGCCGGGCTACCGCGAAGCCCGTCGGCGTTCTCGGCGTCAGCACCGATCCGATCTCCGGACTCGACCCGGGACGCGAGCCGGAAGGAGGTACGCTCGAAGAGATTCGCGCCAAGGCCGCGCAATTACCGCCCACGCATTTGAGCGACGATCTCCGCTATGTGATCGACGGCGCGGCGTTTTTCTTCTGTCGCGACACCATCTCGCGGGATTATCTGAAGTCGCAAAACGTGAAGACGCCGATCGTCGAGTTCGGTCCTGACGCCCAACTCGCCATGAAATTGCGCGACGACGCCAAGGGCTTCGCCTACCTCGCCGGGCACGGGCTAGAGCAAGACAAGTTTATCTGTGTCATTCCTCGTCTTCGTTACACGCCCTACTACCGCATCCGAAACGTCCCGCGCGTGCCGAGCGACGACATCAAAGACGCCATCAACGATCGCACTACCGAACAAGATCACGCCAAACTGCGCGAAATGATCATCGCCTACGTCAAGAACACCGGCAACAAAGTGCTGGTCTGCGCCGAGATGACCTACCAGGTGCCGATGGGCAAAGAAGTGTTGGTCGACCCGCTTCCTGCCGAGGTGAAGAAGAACGTCATCTGGCGCGAAAGCTATTGGCTGCCCGACGAGGCGGCGTCAGTCTACTCAAAAGCGCTGGCCGTGGTGAGCGTCGAGTGCCACTCTCCGCTCATCGCTTATCACAACGGCACGCCGGCCTTCTACGTACGGCAGCCGACCGACACCTGCAAGGGGCAGATGTACCGCGACTTCGGCGCAGTCGAGTGGTTCTTCGAAGTCGACGAGACCAACGGCGAGCAGTTGTGGTCGCGGCTCAGCGCGGTGCACCGCGATCCTGCCGCGGCCCGCGCCAAGGTAAAGTCGATCATGGCCGCGGTCGACGCTCGTCAGCAGCGCATGGCCCAGGCGGTGCGTGAAGCTTGCGGCGCCTAGGTCCAAACGATAAAGTCCTTATTCTTGTAGCCCCGCGTGCGCGCGCAGACTTCAAACCCATCGCGGCTGCCTTTGTCGTTCGTGTTGCCTTCGATCGTGTCGAATGCATCGGGACCGGAACGCGTCACAACGCCGACGTGAGTCCAGTCCGTCGCAGTGCGTCTTACGAGGAAGAATGAGCCCGGCGGAATCGCCTCGTGCGCGACGGCCCCTTCGGCGACGAACAAGCCCGCATCCCTCGCTTGGGCCGCCAGCGAGTCGCACGAAAACGATCCGGCGATGGGCATCGGCTTCTCCAGTTTCTGCCGGGCCTGTTCCAGCAAGAACCGCACGAACCCGGCACACCAGGCCCACGCCGCGCCGTCGTTGCCCTGCATGTACAGCCTCACCCACGGACCGCGATTCTCACCTCCCGTCTCTATCGGTCGTTCGCTCAGGTGCCGCTTCCCGCAGTCCACAATCATTGCGCCCAGCGAGGCCCGTCCCCGCCGCGGACGCCGCAGCGTGCGCACCATCGGCGACACAAGTTGGCCGAACGTCGCGTCGTCCAGGCGCCCGGTCGTCGGCAGCCGCGCGCTCGCTTGAAATCGGCTGACCGCCTGCGCGGTAACGGGGCCGAAGTCGCTGTCGACGACAAGGCCGAAGCCGCGTATGTTCAACCACTCCTGCAGCCGCCTCACGGCCTTTCCCCTGTTACCGATGCCGAGAGGCTTCTGTAGTTCGACCTCGTCGCGAATCCAACCGCTGAGTTCTTGAGAATCTGATTCGAATAGATGCACGGGGTTCCTCGAATCCAGAGTACCGGTCGCCTCCAAACCCGCCGGCGGGCTGGAGGTAAATGCTCGCCTCCGTTGTACGAAAGAGATCCCAATTTGAACCCGAAACTGTCAATTAACCGTTGCAGACTTTATGCGATTTCTGTTGGTGGCTTATTTGCTGTTGGCTTGCGGCGCATATGGTCAACGAATATCGGTCGGCGTTGTCGGCGGCACGAATATCACAGGCAATTATGCCGGTCGAGAGTTCTCTGGTCCAGCGGATGAGTTCAACCCGGCGTATCGCGTTCGCTACACGACGGGGCCGCGTAGCCTCATCCTGGGCGCGATGGTCGAGGGGTACTTGAGGGATCAGTTATCGATCGAAGCGAATGTCCTTCATCGGCCAATGAAGATCTCGATTCAACAGCAGATCTTCGACCCCGATGGATCAGTCGAGCTGTATGAGGAGAACTGGACGCCGCTGCGTGTTTGGGAGTTCCCGATTCTGTTGAAGTACACTCTGCCCGAGTCCCGCTGGACGGGACCCGTGAGACCCTTTTTCGCCGCAGGGCCGTCCTTCCGGACGCAGGAGGACGCCACCGCAACCGAGCCTTCGCAGATTGGGATCTCGGTCGGCGCCGGTGTGGCTCTACGCTTGGGCCGTTTTCGCCTGTCGCCAACGCTGCGGTATACGCGGTGGGCCCGGGACAATGTGAATCCGAAACACGATACCAAGCCGGACCAGGTCGAATTCTTGGCTAGCCTTTCCTATGACACCCGTTCCGAATCCCGCCGTATCTCCACGCGGAAGCTGGGTGTCGGCGTCATCGGCGGGGCGGCCCTCAATGACGCTTATGTGTCTGATTTCGGCGACACGATGGAAAAATTGACGTACCTGGCCGGTTTGAGCTTTGAAGTTCCCCTGAAAGATAGATGGGCGCTGGAAGCCGATGCCATCTACAAGCCCCTGCGT
>CAMPKL010000317.1 GCA_946887065.1 uncultured Bryobacterales bacterium | reverse complement strand
ACTGAGAAGAGGTATTTGATGATGAAGATGGTGAAGAGACTGGCTCTTGCGACGGTTACGGCTGCAACATTCCTTGCCCTCGCAACCCCTGCCTCCGCCCAGTCAGACGTGGAAATCGGCGTCCTAGGCCTGATTTCCGATTACAACTCGCTTACCCCGACAACTCCCACGCGCAGCGGCAACACCGGCCCCGCGCTCGGCTTCGGCGGCGGCGTCCTCATAGGACAGACGATCAATGAACGCTGGGGCGGCGAGTTTCGCTATATCTACTCGCGTAACGATCTGGAGTTGGAGGCGGGATCCGACAAAGCCGACTTGGGCCACCAAACCCATGCGGTTCACTACGATCTGCTCTACTACTTCGCGGATTCCGACGCTGGCGTGCGCCCCTATTTAGCAGGCGGCATCGGCGTGAAGTACTACCAGGGCGTGGGCACGGAAGATCCCTTTCAACCTGGCATGGACCTGGCCTTGTTGACGAAGGACACGCAAGCGATGTTGGTCGGCTCCTTGGGTGTCGGCGTCAAGTTTCGCGTCGGCTCAAACGGCATTTTCCGCATCGAGTTTCGCGACTATATCACCGGCGTGCCGGACAACGTGATCACCGCCGCGCCAGGCGCTTCGATTGACGGCGATCTGCTGCATCAGTACGCGCCGATGGTCGGCTACAGCTGGACTTTCTGAGGGTCGTTTCTGCTTAAAACTTACGCCCCGGAGCGGCCCTCCGGGGCGTTTCCTTTTTCGGGTGAATGGCGTGTGCGCAGGCTACTGCCAGGGTGAGTCCTTCAAGAACGTCGCGTGACTTACCAGAGGCTCAAGCGTGTGGAAATACTTCTGGTAGGCCACAGTCCAATCGTTTGCGATTTCTTGTTGGGCTACACGCAGATCGAGTTCGCCGCCGCACACAAGACGTCTCAAGTGATCCTCAAGCGCATCCTTGGAGTGAGCGTTCCACGGCCGCTCTTGATAAGGTTGGGGCCAAAGGTTGCGGTCATCTCTCGCGCCCCCCAACTCAGGCGGAATCAGGTAATCCAACTCGTACGCTCCGGCGGGCGGATCATCGATGCCGTGCCGCCGAAAAACCTCCAACGCCGTCGCTCGAGAAACTTCCAACCTCTCTTCTGGAGCACCAGCGCCGCACAGTTCGGCAACCGTTACCGGGCGCGTCAAACCCGGAGTCAACGCCGCGTCGGGCGCGAAGCGCGGTTCAGTCGCGTCAGGCGCGCGAAACAGACTCACAGCCGCGCAAGCTGCGGCGAGGCATACGCCCGCAATGGCCGGCCGGCTCATGTTGCGCGTCGGCAGCCAGCGAGACCAATGATTTGTCCTTTCTCCGTGCGCGAGGCCTTCCAGGCGGCGCCGGAACGCGGCCTGCGCAGGTTCACGATCTTGGATCTTTTGATTTAAGAGTTCTCGATGCGAATCGAAGTATTCTCCCAGCGCCCCTTCAAACGCGGACAGGCGGCTCTGACAGTCGTCGCAGGTCGCAATATGGCGGCTGCACACAGCCAGGCACGCCGCCGGCAACTCGCCGTTGGCGGCTAGAACCAACTCGACGTCAGAGATGTGTTCCGTAGTCGGACTCATAGAACGCCTTACTCATTGATGGCCCGCAAACGGGTCAGCGACCGGTGGATCGACAGCGATACGGCACCGAGCGAAACACCGAGCACTTGTGCGATCTCACGATAACCCAAACCCTCCGCGCGTAGACTCAAGCAGTATCGGTCTCGCGGAGGAAGCGTCGCCACGATCGCCAGAACCCGTCGATGTCTTTGTCTGATCTGTAGGTGCCGTTCTGGGTCGTGCGTACCGCATGCGACTTGCTCTACCGAGTCTTCCCCTGCAAGCCTAGCCAGAGACCGCCGACCTTGGGCCCGGCGCTTCAGACCTTGGCGGTGCGCTACGCGGAAGATCCAACCGCGCAGATTCGTGCGCGGCCGTCCTCGCGTGAGATGGCGGAAAAGCGCTAGGAAGGCATCTTGGCTGACTTCATCCGCGTCCGCGATCGAAAGGCCTATCGAAAGCAGATAACGCACGACGGGCAGACGTAACTCTTCGAACAAGGCTGTGACGTCCGAGGCGACGGATGGCCCCGATGCCTCTTCGACATCCTGCCGCGGGAGCGGCGCAACGCCGGCAGCTGAGCCGCTAAGTCGCGTCAACCATGGTGCTGTTGGATACACAATTAGTTGCGTCGTACTATCTTCGCGAAATTTTAGGTGAACAAAACCCCGCGGAAGGGAATATCCAAGTTTAACCAGATGACGTGTTTCGTTGAATCTCTCTGCCGGCGTTTGTCCGCCCCGGCCTTCAACGTCTTGCTCTCCGCCCTCCTTCTCCTACCGGCATACGGTCAGGTGATGGACGGCCAGCTTACCGTGTCGGTCACGGATCCTTCCGGCCAGCCCGTAGAGGCTCACGTGGCGTTATCAGGCAGGAATCCCGAGTTTCTGGCGGAGGCGGATGCCGATACAACCGGCGAGGCGGTATTGCGAAGATTGCCTCCGGGCGTCTACGAATTGCGGGTCACGCGTGATGGATTCGCCGATTCCGTCTCGCGCGTGCAGGTCCGTTCCGCGGTGCCGTTATCGCTTGACGTTCAGCTTCGGATCCGCGCTGTCGAAACACGGATATCCGTGGACAGTGCGGCGCCGTTGCTTGATCCCGTCCAGCCGAATGTGGTGTATCGAGCATCGAGGGACCAGTTGGAGGAGGCCCTCGGCACGACCGTGGGGCGCGGCACGGTCGATATCGTCACCACGATGCCCGGCTGGCTACTGGAAGCCAACGCGGTCCTCCATCCCCGAGGCTCCGAGTACGACACGCAATACGTCATCGACGGCATGCCCGTCTACGACAACAGATCCGTCGCATTCGCTCCGGCCTTTGAGAACAGCGAATTCGAGGCGGTGAACATCCTCACCGCGGGCATGCCCGCCGAGTACGGCCGGCGGCTGGGAGGCGTCATCGCCCTAGACACGCGACGCAACGCGACCCTGGGCCATCACACCGAACTGGACCTGCAAGCCGGCAGCTACGACTCCTACTTCGGCTCCCTCACTCATCAATACTCCAACGACCGGACGGCCATCTCTTTGGGCCTGCAAGGCGGCGCCACTGACCGCTATCTCGACCCGCCCTCGCTGGAGAACTACACGAACCGCGGCGGCTCCGAAGGGTTCCACGGCCGTCTGCTTCAGGACGTCTCCGAGCGTGACCGGTTGACCTTCTACTTCCGTACGAACCGTGCAGACTTCCTCGTGCCGAATGACCTGATTCAGCAAGAAGCCGGACAGCGTCAGGACCGTCATTCATCCGAGACGGCCGGCCAAGTGCATTACCAGCGCACGGTTTCCTCCCGATCGTTGGCCTCGATCCGGGGCATGTACCGCGACCTCACTAGCGAGCTGTGGAGCAACGAGTTCTCAACCCCCGTCTATGTACTCCAAGATCGCGGTTTCCGCGAAGGCGCCGTGGTCGCGGACTACACAGTGGAAGGCGAGAACCATACTCTCAAGTTCGGTGGCGACGTCCGCATAAACGACATCCGCGAAAGATTCCAAGGGGGAGAGGCGGACGAGCTGCCTGATTTCGATATCGACTTTGCCGATCAACAGCGCTCGGAAGAAGTCGGGCTTTACATCCAGGACCAGATTCGCATAGGCAACTTCGCGGCCAATGTGGGCTTTCGCTATGACCGCTATGAGCTGTTCATCGAAGAGAACGCGTGGAGCCCGCGTCTAGCGGCAAGCTACTACATTCCCGGCGTCGACCTGCAGTTGCACGCTTCCTACGACCGCATCTTCCAACCGCCCCCGAACGAGAATCTGCTGCTCAGCAGCGGCGCCGAGAGCCTCGGCCTCGACGAAGTGGACGAGTCTCTTGCCGTGCCCGCTAATCGAGGCAACTTCTTCGAAATCGGTCTGCGCAAGCCCCTGGGGAACCTGCTGCGGCTCGACGTCAACCACTACTGGCGCCGGTTTGAGAACTACATCGACGACGATGTCTTTCTCAATACCGGCCTTTCATTTCCAATTACTTTCGACTCGGCCCGAATCGAGGGGACGGAGGTCCGGCTGGAGATGCCGCGTTGGCGCGGCTTCTTCGGCTGGGCTAGTTACTCGAACATGTTGGGGCGTGCGTCCTCGCCCGTGACGGGCGGCCTATTCATCGAAGGCGGCGAGGCGGAAGAACTGCGCGACGTCGCGGAGGAGTTTTCGATCACGCAGGATCAACGCAATACCGTCGCTGCTCAACTGCGCTTCCAACCGCACCGGCATACGTGGTTCTCTTTAGGGGCGCGCTATGGCAGCGGCCTCCCGTACGAGGCGGAGGACGACGATGACGATGAAGAGGAAGAAGGCGACGATGACGATGACGAAGAGGTCACTCCGATACCTCAGGAAATCCTCGACAAGATCGACTTCGCGCGAGGCCGTGTGAGACCCAACTTCAGCCTGAACCTCTCGGCCGGAATCCGCCTCTGGGAGCAAGACCCTCGCTCGCTAACTCTCCAACTCGACGTGCGCAATGTGACGGATCGCCTCAACGTGATCAACTTCAGCGGTCTGTTCTCCGGCACCGCCCTCGCCCCAGGCCGCCAAGCGACGGTTCAAATGAGACTGCGATTCTAAGCCCTTCGGTGATAGATTGGGGGTGGAGGAATGGCCGAGCGGTTGAAGGCGGCGGTCTTGAAAACCGTTGTTGGGGAAACTCAACCGGGGGTTCGAATCCCTCTTCCTCCGCCACTCCATCCTGTTTGAGCTACTCCACCGCTCCTCGCTCTCGAAGCCAAGCTACAGTTCTCCTATCATTCGATCCGCCAAATAAGAGCGCGTATCCCAGCGGCGTGCATTCCACGACTTCCCCCAGCCGCTCGTAATCCCCTGGAAGCTTCGCCCTCACAGTGAGGTCCGCCCCGCGCTCAACCAGCAGCTGCGCCAGCGGCAAGCCTCCATCGCCAAACTGCGTGACGGCATGGAAGATCGCTGTTTGCCCGCCCACGCCGGCTTCATCGGTTGAAGCGCGCGCATTGACGTTGACCCCACGGTCTAACAGCAGCGCCGCCGCCGCGATGTCGTCGTATTCCGCGGCCACGTGCAAGAGCGTTCCGCC
>CAMPKL010000316.1 GCA_946887065.1 uncultured Bryobacterales bacterium | reverse complement strand
GACCGACGAGGTGACTTCTTGGGAGGCGCCGGTAATCGCAAAACCAACGACGGCGCCGACCGATAGGCGTTTGCTTTCCGGCGGAGGTTGAGCTGGACGGGTTTGCGCGTTGGCGCCGGTGAAGGTGGTTACGAACAGGGCGGTCCACAGAACGCCGTGCGGCAATCGGAAATGATGCATATGTTGAGACTCCTCTGCATAGGCCGTTTCGTGAGTGAAGCGCCTATTGAAGGGGGTTACGGTGGAGTGCGATTGCGCGGTTCGCGGTGATGTTAAAGGAAAGTAATGGTTGGGTAAAGGATTTCGGGAAGAGGTAAAAAGGCGCGAATAGAAGCAGTGGAGGCAACGGTGAGAGCGAGTCATGCGTCCAAGGCGCCGACATGCTGGATAATTGCACTGGCCGACTTGTAGCCCGGATTGTCGACCGCTGCGCCAACCGCCGAGTATCACCGGAGCCGCCTTGAGAGAGGAGCTTCTTGTGGAGGATCAAGCACGCACGCGATTCCAGTTCATAGGAATTGACGATTGCGTCCGGCAGACGATGCGCCGGCGGGAAAGCGAAGGCCCTCCAGCGGAGGGCCTAAAAGTGTCGCGAATCGAAGGTTGATGCCGGTTAGGACGGCGGGGGGCGCAAAAAGCTACGGAGCTTCGCACTCGTCGATAGCCTGAGTCCAATTGTTGTGAGTTTGGATTCCCCGGCTGAAACAGGCTACGGTAGCCAGCGGGTTCGGGGTGTTAGCACAAAGAGCGGTTACGTTGGACGCAATCCAGTTCGTGTTGCCGGCCTGATTCCAGGCCACCCGGCCCTGCACGAGTTCGAAGCAGTCGTCCTCGAGTTTCGCGGGCGCCACATACGTGCACTCCGTGATGGCGCGCCTCCATTCGTTGTGTTCGTCGATGCCGCTGCTGAAACAGGCAATGGTCGCCTCCGGATCCGACGTCCCGGCGCACAACCGTTGTACGTTCGTCGCACTCCAGCTGGTATTGCCGCTCTGATTCCAGGGGACGTCGCCCTGAACCGCATCGAAACAATCTTCTTCCAAGTCCGCAGGGCGTGCGGCAACCATCGGAAACATCGTGGCAAACGCCCCGGCGTGGTTGAAGCGGAAGCCCAAGACGCTGAGATTGTTGCTCGACCCGGTGATCCGGATGAGCCCGCGCTCGCCCGCCGTCTCCGGGAATTCGTTCGGAAGGCAGAAGGATTGCTGGTCTCGCGACCCGAGCACGCCGTCGGTGAAGAGGTCAATCAACTCGTCGTCGTTGTTGGAGAATTCTAAGGAGTAAAGTGTCTCGCCGCTCGCCGGATTCGCGATTGCGATGCAACTTACATTGCCTGCGGTGTTGTCGAACGGCATGTTGAGGTACCACTCGGAGTCAGACGATAGCGGCACGACCGCCTCGAACACCGGACGGCCCTCTGTCTGATCCGTGAAGATGATGTGTCCCGCGATTTGAGCATCCGCCGGCTGATCGATGATGGCCGAACCCGTTTCGATTGTATTGCCCGGCCACTCAGGCTTGTAAACCGCGCTCGCTTCCGGCGGAAGGACGATTTCCCACTCCGAATTCGTACCCAAACCGGGAATCGTCATAATCCACGGCGTCCCATCGGGCTTATAGAAACTCAACGTGAAAACGGCTTCATCGTCGGGATCGAGATTGACGAGCGTCATCTCCGACGACCAGACCCTCCGATCGCCACGTGCGGGAAGACTTGCGCGTCGGGATTGAACTCAACATTCTTTTGTTGGTCCTCAGCGGCCAAAGCCGGAAGTATGCCCAACGCAGCGAATGCCACGAGGCGGAGCCATGTTTTGATCATCGTACGAGTAGTCCTTGAAGGTGAATTGAGAGGCGTTGTTCCGCCCCTGCGTTCGAGCCTACAAGCAGATCGGCGATTTTGTTATCAGGAATACCCCTGGTTTCGGGTAGGCGGAAACCGTAATACCCGTCCCCTAGCCATTTGGCCCGGTCCGTCAGCCGTTGGTTTTATGTATTGCAAAACATATGACGTGGATGACATACTATGGATGTGGCATGGGCTGTGGAGATCGGCGAAGAGTTTGAGCCCGAGTTCGACAACCTCCAAGAAGATGTGCAAATCGAAATTCTTGCCTTGAGTCGGCTACTCCAGCAGTTCGGACCCCAGTTGGGGAGACCGCGCGTCGACACGTTGAACGATTCGGGGCACGCGAACATGAAGGAGTTGCGGTTCAGCGCAGCAGGAGGGGAATGGCGCGTCGCCTTCGCCTTTGACAAGAAGCGAAGAGGGATCCTCCTCGTGGCAGGAGATAAATCGGGCGGCAGCGAAAAGCGGTTCTACCGTGAGTTGATTCGCAAAGCTGATGACAGGTTCGATGCACATCTCGCTCGCTTACGGAAGCTAGGAAGGCAATCATGACCGTGAATGTAGACGACAAAATCCAGAAACTCAGCGCCTCGCAACGCAAGAAAGTGGAAGCCCGCGCCGCCGAGTTGGTGGCCGAAGAGATGACCTTGCGTGAACTGCGGCATGCACGCAAGCTGACGCAGGTCCGCGTGGCGAAGAAGTTGGGGATCAGCCAGGACAGCGTTTCGCGCCTCGAAAAGCGCAGCGACCTCTTGCTTTCCACGCTGCGCAAGACCGTCGAAGCCATGGGAGGGCGCTTGTCCCTAGTGGCCGAGTTCCCGGATCGCGAGCCGGTTATCCTGTCCGGCATAACCGAAGCCGGAAAGTAGAGTCACGGCCGATCGTTGGAGACTCCGTCATGTACTGGAAACTCACCTGTGGGGCGCGACAGTCATGAACCGGCTGCGAGCAGTGCCGACACCGGCGGAATAAAACTCAATACAAAATCACCCCTTCCAAGGCGGCTGCTCAGGCAGCAGCTTCTCAAACTCCGCAATTCGCGCCGCCTGATAATCCCCCGCATAAGTCCCCGCGAAAAACCGGTCCAGCGCTTCGTCGTGCAACCGTTGCCAGGATTCTTCTTCGTGATTGGGGTTGATCGGGAAATACAAACAACCCGTCGCCTTCGCCGCGCTTTGATCGCCGGGCGCATCGCCGATCATCAGCTTCTTGTCGTCCTCGTAGCGGCCGGCGCCGGACATCGCGGCGAGGTGGTCGGTCTTTTTGCCCAACTCTTGGCCGGCGATGATCTTCGGCCAGTGCATCATCTCGTTCTCTTCCCATTCGCGGACGAGCGCGTCGGTGGGCGTACCCGAGACGACGGCCAAATCAGCTTTGTCGACGATCTTCGCCAAACACTCGCGCACCAACGGAAAGGGCGGCACCCCTTCAACGATGTCCTTGACGGAAGCGTTAACGGCAAGGCTCCAGTCCATCGTTCGGTCGAGCAGCGCGTGCGGATGCTCTTTAATGTAATCGCTGAGTCCTGCATTCGAGGGCGGCAGACCGGAGGCCAAAAAATCGTCCAACGGCTTGAGATCGGGGATGACGATGCCGCGGCGCATCGGCTCCGGCCACTCCTGCAACAACCTCAAAGTCCGCATCAAGACCGGAAAGCGGTTCATGCCCCGGGCGACCGAGTAAAGGTTGGCGAACTCCCAGGCTTGGCGCGCGTACTTGGCGGCGGCTTGCAGCTTCCAGTGCTTGATGAAGGCCGGCGTAAAGCACTCTTTGTGCTTGATCTCCATCGAGTCGAAAACGCAGCCGTCGGAGTCGAGGCCGACAAAGTATTCGTGTTCTTTTTGAAAGTCAGCGAGTGCGTGTACGAGCGCCATATCTTCTACCTGGATCGTATCGGGCGACGCGAGGCGTCTAGTGTCCAGCCGCTTTGGTCACCGGGCCGTCGCCGTTCCAGTCGGAGTGGAACACGCCTTCGCGGTCGAGCCGTTGATACGTATGCGCGCCGAAGTTGTCGCGAAGGGCCTGCAACAGGTTCGCCGGCAGGAACTCGCTGCGGAAGCTGTCGACGTAGGCCAGAGTCGCGCCGAGGCAAGTGGCCGGCACGCCTGTTTTTGCGGCCAAGCGGATCACCTTGCGCAGGTCGGGCAGGGTGTCGTTGACGATCCCCGAGAACGACGGGTGCAGCATGAGGTTCGCAAGATCGGGTTGATCCTTAAAGGCCTGTTTGATGGGATCCAGCATCTTGGAACGGATAATGCAGCCTTCTTTCCAAATGCGGGCGACTTCGGCGAAGTTCGTCCCGTAGTCGTAGGTCTTCGAAGCCTCTTGGATCAGGGCCATACCCTGGGCATAACAGGCGATCATCGAAAGATAGAGCGCGTTGTAAAGCGCGTCGACCACATCGTCTTTCTTCTTCTTGTCGATTTTGAATCCGGGTCCGTCAATATACTTCGAGGCCTCAACGCGCAGGGGTTTCAAGGCGGAAAGGATGCGCGCTTCAACAGCCATGGAGAGCGTTGGGATCGGCACGCCGAGATCAAGGGCCGATTGCGAGGTCCACTTGCCGGTCCCCTTCTGTCCCGCGGTGTCGAGGATCTGGTCGACCAGGTGTCCCTTCTTCTCTTGGTCGTCTTTCTTAGCCAAGCAAACGGCGGTGATATCGACCAGGAAGCCGCCCACTTCTTCGCTCTTAGTCCACTTCTGGAAGATCTGGGCGATCTCTTTCGCCGAGAGCCCCATGGACTTGCGCAGGACGTCGTAGACCTCGCAGATCACCTGCATGATGCCGTACTCGATGCCGTTGTGGACCATCTTGACGTAGTGGCCGGCCGAAGTGCGTCCGCAGTAGGTGACGCAGGCGCCGTCGTCTTCGGTCTTGGCGGCAATCTTTTCAAGGACCGGCGCGATGCGCTCATAGGCCTCAAAATTGCCGCCGGGCATGATCGAGGGACCCCACAGGGCGCCCTCTTCGCCGCCGGAGATACCGCAGCCGACAAAGTGATAGCCCTTGGCGTGCAGCGCCTCGGCGCGTCGGTTCGTGTCAGGAAAGTGCGAGTTGCCGCCATCGATGATGATGTCGCCGGGTTCAAGGTGTTGAGTCAGCGCGTCGATGACGGCGTCCGTGCCCTTGCCGGCAGTGACCATCAAAAGCACGCGGCGGGGCCGCTCGAGCTTTTGGACGAACTCTTCGATTGACTGCGTGACGATGACATTCTTGCCCTTGGATTTTTCGCGCATTTCCTGCGCATTCTCATCCGAGCGGTTGTAGGC
>CAMPKL010000315.1 GCA_946887065.1 uncultured Bryobacterales bacterium | reverse complement strand
GACTTGGCCAGTTCGGCCCGTTGGCGAAGGCCGCCGGAGAGCTTTTCCACTTTGTCTTTTAGACGATCGCCGATCCCTGTTCTGTCGGCGGCGAAAGCGATACGCCGTTTTAGTTCCGCGCCGGTGATGCCGTAGAGCATCCCCTGGTAAGTCAAGTTCTCTTCAACGGAGAGACGCCGGTCCAGGCTTTGGTTTTGGAAGACGACGCCGATGCTCTTGCGGACTTCCAATGGCTCGGCTACGACATCCTTGCCGAAGATACGAGCCGTGCCGGATGCCGGGGGCAACAAGGTGGAAAGAATCCGGAACAGGGTGGTCTTGCCGCCGCCGTTTGGGCCGAGTAATCCGAAGATCTCCCCGCGGGCGACTTCGAAGCGGACGTCGTCGAGAGCCTTTCGGTCTCCGTAAGAGAACGACAGGCCATCGACCTGCAGTGCGGCTGGGTTAGACATGAATCAGCAAGAGCAGGGTAACAGAGCGAGCGGCTAATCTCGCGTGGCGAGGGAGGCGTTGGCGCCGCTGTTCCCGTCGTAGAGCCTGCGGTACATGTCGCGATTGCGAAGCACGGATTGTACGTAGCCTCGGGTCTCGGTAAAGGGGATAGTCTCAACGAACTCGGCTGGTTCTTGGAAATCGCCCCACGTAATCCATTCGTCGGCTCGTTTAGCGCCGGCGTTGTAAGCGGCGAGAGCGAGTTCGAGCGAGCCGTTAAAGCGGTCGACTACTTCTTTGAGGTGATACGTGCCCAGACGCAGGCTGATGTCGGGGTCGCGCAACTTCGCCGGCGAGAAGCCGGCAAGGCCGAGTTGCCGGAAGATATCGCGGCCAGTGGACGGCATGACTTGCATCAGGCCGATAGCGCCCGCCCGTGAAACAGCGGCGTGGTCGTATTCAGACTCTTGGCGGATTAGGCCCGCAACGAGATAGGGGTCGAGGCCGTGCGGCTGAGCGCGGCTGCGCAGATCCTGCTCCCACGGCATGGGATAAAGACTTTCCCAAAAGGCTCGCGGGGCCGCGTCGACAGGAATATTGAGATAACCGAAGCCGTACCGCTTCATGTAGCGCAGGCCGCGGCCGTGCTCTAAGTTGTCGCTCTTAATGCGGAACAGCTCCAGACCGACCCACAGGGAATCGGCCCTACGGTAGTCGGCGCGGCTTAACTCGCTTTCGGCATCCTGGTCGAGTCCGAGATCGAAGAGCAGCCGTCCTTGCTCAAGCAATGCGGTCATCTCCGGTCCCGCTTCGGATGCAAGTTTGCGAGGAGAGGGGAGGCGCTGCGTCAGTGCTGTCACGGCCCCGACAGGAGTTCCCTTGCCGATCTCATCAAGGCGGCGGCGGGCCAGGTCCGCATAGTAGTGGTTGGGATAGCGCGAATCGATCTCCGCGTAAAAGGCGCGCGCCGAGGCCAGCGAATCGCTTTTTTCGTCGAGGCGACCCATCCAGTAAAGCGCGGCGGATACTTGTCCCGAGCCTGGATAACGCCGCACATGCTCCTCGAACAGTTGCCTAACGCGCGGATCGCGATCCAAATACGCGCGCCAGCAAACTTTCCAGTGCGCTAGATCGGCGTGTTCTCCATCGGGGACCTCTTCGGCCAAGCGGGCATAGAAGCGGCGTGACTCCGCGCCGTCGTTCCGCAACAAGTAGAAATTGCCCAACGACAGCAGCGATTCTTCGTACCACTTCGACTTCGGAAACTTCTGTTTGAGTTCGTCGGCGCGGGAGCGGAATTTGTCGATTTCGCCGCGGCGGCGTTCACACTCACCCAAATAGTAGATCCGTTCAGCCTCACGCTCCGCGCTGGTGAACGAGGTCTTCGACAGCGACTCGTAAGCGTCTGTCGTTCGTTGGGCTAGATAGAGCGCAACGCCGTAGCGCAGCTTCGCTTCTTCGAGGTCGGACCCGGTCAGGCTGTCTTGCGCCCACCGGAGCTGGTCAATGGAGTCGGAGTACTTGCGGGCGGCATATAGGCGCTTGCCGCGCTCGAAACGCCAAGCGTCCGGGGCAGCCGGATAAGCATTACCGATGCTGAGGCGGATCGCGTCAAGATGCTTTTCGGCGAGATCGGCCTCGGCGGACGTGGGGTAGAAATAATAGACCTGACGATAGACCGGAACCGCTTCGACGCGGCGATCAGTCAGATCGAGGACACGGCCCAACAAGTAGAAGCGCGCCGCTTCCGGCACGGCTGAGGCTTTTGGCTGCAAGAAGGCTTCAGCCTCTTGAAATTGCTGGGCGCGAATCAGGCTTTCGGCGCGAACACGATCGGCTGCCGCCGCGTGCCGGCTGTACGGGAACCGTTTGGAATAGTCCTTGAGCGTGTCCGCCGCTGCTTGGTGCTGTTCGGCGAGCGCCAGGCCCTTGCCGCGGTAGTAAACCGCGTACGGCGCGAGTTGCGGCTCGTCGCCGACCAACGCAAGTTCTTTCGCCGCCGACAGATAATCCCCCATGAGGTAGTCTTTGTAGCCGAGCGCCAGCCGCGCATAGGCCGCCAGGCGTCCGTTGTTGCGATCGGCATAGGTTTCCAACGGCGCGCGGTCGGCAGGGCTGCCGGAGGAGACCCATTCGCGAGCTAGGCGCGAGAGATCGGCGGGAGCGGCCGCGTGCAGGCTTAGCGCCGTCAGAAGCGCCGCCGGCAGCAACGGCCAAACCAGAGAACGTCTGATATGTTTCCCGAAGCTCGTCAAGCTCCCTCTATTGTAAGGGTCGTTTTGGCGGAGCGAAAACTAGGAGAGCGAACTTTAACGTTTGCGGGTGCTCACGGCCTCGATCCAGCCTTCGGCGGAGGATATCAGCGCCTCGATGGCGGTCGACTGCATGGGTGCCGGGGCGCCTTGGCCTTTAGAGTCGCAATAGAGAACCGCCAGCACCTTGGATCGCAGCCGTATCGGGAATAGCCCTATGCGGTCTTCCGGCTGGAGCGCCAGCAGATCGACAAGAGGAGCCGAGAGGTCAGAGGGTGAACCGGAAGCGACGACGCTGTCGGACAAGTCCACCGCCTGCTCGAAGGCTGCGGCGTCGAGCAGTGAGATGCAAAGCTCCTGGAAGGCCGCGGCTTTGTCTCCCGTCCCTGCGCCGGCCAAGCGAAAGCCCAACAGATTATCGCCCTTGTTGATGAGCAGACCCGCCCTTCCGCAGAAGGTTGCCGCGGAATCAACGAGCGCGCCGGCGACGTCCACGACGGAGTTGGCCTTCTGGATTCGCCGCAGACCCTCCAACAACTTGTCGTAAGAACCCGCAGGGCTCGGCGCGTCGGCCTTCCGGATCTGGTCGACGAGAGCGGCGCACTCGGAACGCAAACGCTCGGCGAGGTCCGCCGCGAAAGTGTCCAGTTTGGAACTCACCGTATCACCGACTATGCTGTCGATCGTGCGTTCTAACTCGGTGGACATGAGCCGTTCTCGACGACGAAGAAGCTGCGGAAGGACTTTTATTGTAGCTTAGGGTAAACGCCGCAACGGCGGGCAGGGAGCGCGAGTCAGCATGGAAATCAAAGGCAAAACAGCGATTGTGACGGGCGGAACCAAGGGCATTGGACTGGCCATCGCCGAAGCATTGGTGCGCGAAGGCGCCAAAGTGGTGGTCTGCGGCCGCGACTCCGTAGGCCTCGCCGAAGCGGTAAAGGACCTGTCTGCTGACGGCGAGGTCTCCGGGAAGCGCTGCGACGTTTCGAAATGGGAAGACGTCGAAGCGCTTTTTGGCTTCACGGCGGAAACCTACGGCGGAGTCGACATCTTGGTCAACAACGCCGGCGTCGGCCACTTTGCGCCCGTCGATCAGCTCAGCTTGGAGCAATGGCGGGAAGTGATCGACACCAACTTGAGCGGGGTCTTCTACTGCGTACGCGCGGCCGTGCCGCAGATGAAGAAACGGGGCGGGGGATTCATCCTCAACATCGGCAGCTTGGCGGGCCGCAACACCTTCGCGGCGGGGTCCGCCTACAACGCCTCCAAGTTCGGACTCAACGGCATCAGTGAAGCGATAATTCTCGATCTGCGGCAGTACGACATTCGCGTATCGCAGATCATGCCCGGAAGCGTCGCGACTGAGTTCACGCCGGGCGGCGCCGACGTCGCCGAGTGGAAAATCGACCCCGGAGCCATCGCTGACACGGCAGTCGACCTGATATCCATGCCGGACCGCAACTTGATCAGTCGCCTGGAAATGCGCCCGAGCAAGCCGCCGTCCAAGTAAGCGAAAAATAAACATTCTTACGACGCCGTTACGGGAGTAACGTGTCTATATGAGACGTTCGATTCAGTCCCTCCTCACCATCATATTAGGCTTCATTCTGGCCGGGACCGCGGCCGCACAGTCCGTCGTCCCTGTGAACGCAGCGAGCTACGTCAACCCCGCATTGCCCAACGGGAGCATCGCCCGGGGAAGCATGTTCATCGCGTTCGGCGCCGGTCTTGGACCGGCGAGCATTCAAGTTCCCAACCCTTTTCCCTTCCCTAGCACCCTCGCCGGCACCACGATTGACGTGACCGTGGGCAGCGTGACTAAGCGGTGCTTCATGGTTTACACCTCCGCAGGGCAGATCGCCGGCATCCTGCCGTCCGACACGCCGATTGGGACGGGTACGATGACAGTGCGCTTCAACAACGTCGTCGCCGGCACCGGTCCCGTCAAGGTCGTCGCAAACAGCTTCGGCATCTTCACGATCAATCAACAGGGCTTCGGCCCTGCCGTGGCGACGGATCCGCTGGCGGCTTCCGCCGTCTACACGACGATCAACTCCGCTAACCCCGGCGACTTCGTTGATATTTGGGGAACCGGCCTCGGCGCATCCCTAAATGCGAATGACGATGGTCTGCCGCAAACCGGCAATTTGCTTGCCGCCGGTGCGGTCAAGGTCTACGTAGCGAACGTGGAACAGCCGGTACTCTATGCCGGCCGCTCCGGGTGCTGCTCCGCCATCGACCAAATACGCATTGCCGCGCCCAACATTTCTGGCTGCTTTTTGCCTGTGGTTGTGACCGTCAACGGCGTCCCCAGCAACTACGCGACAATCTCCATCGCCTCGTCCGGCTTGGTCTGCACGCCCGACCCAGTCTTCGGCGGACCGAACTTCAGTCAGTTGCAAAACGGCGGAACGTTCGAGACGGGCTTCATCAGTC
>CAMPKL010000314.1 GCA_946887065.1 uncultured Bryobacterales bacterium | reverse complement strand
CTTCCTCCGTCGCGGGCTTCAGTTCATCGCCCTTGATGAAGGTCCATATTTGGGTCTGGCCAACGTAGGAGGCGATGTTGGGCGTGAGGCCTTTGGCCTCCATGAAGTCGAAGTACTCGCCTAACGTTTCCCACTCTTGTTCGCCGGGAGGCAGCGGGCCTTGTGAACCGCCCTCGCCAAGGATCATCGTCGTCACGCCCTGGCGCACCATACTTTCTGCATTCGGCTCGTCGATCGCGGTCAAGACCGAATGGTTATGCATGTCGATGAAGCCCGGAGCCACGACGAGCCCAGAAGCATCGATGCGGCGTTCAGCGCCCGCCGATGCGAGATCGCCGATTGCGGCGAACTTGCCGTCGAGAATGCCGACATCGGCCTCGCGTGCAGGCGCGCCCGAGCCGTCAATGACGGCGCCTTGCTCGATGATGAGGTCGTAAGAGGGTTGAGGCGAACAGGAACTCAGCAGTGCCAGCGCCAGAACTAGGGAGGTCAGGGCGTAAAGAGGTTTCACGCGGCCATTGTAGCCGTCCTGGCCCGCACTTTACGCACTTCTTCTACGGCGGGACGCCAAGTGGAGTTCCGCGGCGGTCTGTTCGATCTGCCGATCTTCGAGGCGTTGGTACTCGGAAAGCCGTTGCTCCCGCAGCTTTGCAAGCAGCTCGACACGACGCTTTATTTCCAGCGCATGCATCTTGGCCTGACGAATCGGGCCGTCTAGCTTCTCCGCCGCATTTTGGGCTGCAATCGCCTTCTCAGCCAGTTGGGCTCGCCAGGCGTCGAGGCCGCGCAGTTGATCCCCGTCTATCGGCTCCGCCTGAGAAAGGCGTTCGAGCGCGGCCTGACGCTGTTGCAGCAAGTCATCGGATTGCCGGCGAGCGTCCTGCTGTTTGGCGCGCAGTTCAGCGCATTTGGCCTCGGCTGCCTCCATTTCGCGGCGCAACAAGGCGAGATAAGAGTCGAGGGGAAATCGAAAGCGTTTCATATTCTTGCAGCTAGATCTTTCAGTTGAGCGAGCGTCTCATTCAGCGGCGACGAGCGGGTTAACTGCTGGCGTAGAAACTCCCGAATGCGGTCCTGTTCTCTTACCGCGGCGTCGAGCTTGGCATTGGCGCCGGCGGTGTAGGCCCCGAGATTGATGAGATCTTCCGAGCGCCGGTAGGCCGCGAGCGAGTCGCGCAGTTTGCAGGCCCAGGCGCTCTGCTCCGCGGTGGCAATGGCGTCAGTCAGTCGGCTCACACTATCTAGTACGTCAATGGCAGGGAAATGGTTCGCTGCTGCCAGTTGTCTCGATAAAACAATGTGTCCGTCCAGGAGAGAACGCGCGGCGTCGGCGATCGGCTCAGTCAGATCGTCGCCCTCGACCAAGATGGTATAGGCGCCGGTGATCGAGCCTCGAGTGAAGTTGCCGGCGCGCTCGAACAGGCGCGGCAGCAACTGAAAGACGGACGGAGTGTAGCCCTTCTGGCTGGGCGGCTCTCCCGCCGCGAGGCCGATCTCGCGTTGCGCCATTGCCAGGCGCGTCGCGGAGTCCATGATCAGCATCACGTCTTGGCCTTGGGACTTAAAGTAATCGGCGACCGTTGCCGCCAAGAAGGCGGCCCGGACGCGGGCGGGGGCCGGCCGGTCTGAAGTCGCGGCGACGACGACCGAGCGTTTGAGGCCTTCCGGTCCAAGATTGTTGTCGATGAATTCGCGCACCTCGCGGTTACGTTCGCCGATCATGGCGATGACATTGACGTCGGCTTGACTGGAGCGCGCGATCGCAGCCAATAACGTGCTTTTGCCGACGCCGGAGCCGCCGAAGATGCCGACTCGTTGGCCTTTGCCGCAAGGCAGCATGGCGTCGAGTACGCGCACGCCGGTAACGAGTTGTTCGCGAATGGGCTCGCGTTCCATGGGGCCGGGCGCTTCTGGGTAGAGCGGCAGGCGATGGGAGCAGCGCAACGGGCCTAGCCCGTCGAGCGGGCGGCTGAAGCCATCGATCACGCGGCCTAACAGCTCTGGTCCGACCGGAGCCTGGGAGGCGGATTTTCTCGTTCTCACGATGGCCCCGGGCCGCAATCCTTGGAGTTCCTCCAGAGGCATCAGCAGAACCCGGCTCTCCCGGAAGCCGATCACCTGCGCCAAGCGAACCTCCCCGTCGTCGCCTTGGATATCGCAGAGATCTCCGATTGACGCCGATGGTCCTTCCGATTCCACGACTAATCCGATGCAGTCGGCCACTTTGCCAAGGCCGCGAATCGGGTCGATGTGCGGGAGACGGGTGATGTGGCTGCGAAGATGGTCGCGCAAAGCGTCGCTAGCCATCGGCCAGCCCCATTTGCAATTCGTCGAGTTGGGAATCGATACGCGCGTCGAGCATGCCACTCTTGGTCTCAAGCAACGCGCCGCCCCGGGCGACGTCTTTGGAGGCCCCAACTTCTATGTTTGGGCCGACGCTAAGCCGTACCTGTTCCAGGTCATCGGGATGGACCAAGATTCTGGTGATCTCGGCGTTGGACTTCTCATCCATGCAGGCGCGGACGATTCCGGCGGCGGCGGACCTGTCCAGGGTCGCCTCGCGTCGCAAGATTCTGCGCGCCGCGGCGAAAGCTAGATCGACGACTTCGCGTTCGACTTCGGTCCGAATGGTCGATCGGTAAGCAAGGAGTTGGCTGACGGTCGATTGCAATTGACTCAACTGGAGTTGGTGCTGTTTGGCGGCGTCGCCCCGGCCCTCCTTCTCTCCGCGAGCGAGTCCCTCGTCGAATCCCGCCTTCCAAGCGGATTCCTTGATGTTCTTGAGCCGCTCTCCGGAAGCGACCTGATTCTGGCCTGGACTCGCAACGGAAACTTGAGGCGCGACAAACGCAGTCACCCCCGACGGCAACTCCTTGGTGGCCTGCGGGAACTGCATTGGCGCAATCGTGCAGTCGCTCGGAGCGCGAATGATCTTAGACAACAAATTGTTCGCCGACCGCGCCTTTCAGATTCACAATACCTTCGGTCTCTAAGTTTCGGACGATCTTGATGATTTCTTGCTGAGCGGCTTCGACTTCACGGATCTTAATCGGGCCGAGCATGTCCATATCCTCTTTCAGCAGCGCGCTGCCGCGCTCCGACATATTGCCGAAAAAGTGCGCCCGCAACTTCTCGCTGGTGCCCTTCAGGGCGACGGTCAGCACTCTCTTATCGACCCGCGTAAGCACTTCGCGGATGCCGAAATTGTCGATCAGCAACATGTCCTCGAATACGAACATGAGGTTGCGGATGGCGATCCCTAGTTCTCCATCGGCTTCTTCGATCTGTTGGAGCAGTTCTTGGCCCGAATTCGCCTCCATTCGATTCAGCATTTCGGCGACTGCTGGGATTCCGCCCAACGATTCGCTTCTCATCTGACCGAGCGAACGCAGACGTTGTTCCAGAATGGCCGCGATTCGGTGGACTACCTCGGGAGAGATTTGTTCCAGCCGTGCCATGCGCATTGAGACGGCCCCACGAATGCCCGCCGGGAGCGCCATCAGCATGGCGGCGGCGGAGGTCGGGTCGAGGTGAGACAGCACCAGCGCGATCGTTTGCGGTGATTCGTCCTGGATGTACTTTGCGGCTTGCTCAGGGTCCGCCCTTTGGAGCATCTGGAACGTCGGAATTTCTCCGCCGATCGAGCGTACGACGCGATCGACAATCACCTTCGCCCGATCCGGTCCGAAGGCGCTGATCAACACCTTCTTTGCGTACTCAAGGCCGCCTTCGGAAAGCTGTTTGTGGGCCATCTCCAATTCATGGAATTCCTCAAGCACCCTCTGCGCTTGCTCCGAGGAGACGCTGTCGATGCGGGAAATCTCTCCGCTCAGTGTTTGGATTTCGCCTTCGGCTAGGTAGCGGAACACCTGCGCCGCAACCTCGTCGCCAAGAGTGACCATGGCGATGGCCGCCTTTCGGAGTCCCGGCAACAGGGCATTCGGGTTCGAAGAATCGCTAATCATCTTCCCTCATCCAGGCCCGGACAAGCCTGGCGAACCGTTCGGGACTCTCAGTCGCCACGTCTTCCAGATGACGCCTCAACACAACAGTCTTGCCGGTTGGTTCAGACGAAATCTTGAAGCCTTTCAGCATACGGTCCTCTTCCGACCGGCGGCGCTCGTTCTCTTCCATCGCGGCTTCTTCGATTTGCTTGCGTTCACGTTCGGATTCGAGCGCCCGCTGCCGCGCCAGGCGGACCTGCACTGCGGCGCGCCGGCGTTTGAAGAACACAACCAAGGCGATTAGCAATCCAACGGCGAGAGTCCTCAGCAGAAGAGTCGCTCGATTCTTGCGGAACCACTCAGGGCTCAATAGTTCGTCGGCAGGGTCCGGCGCCGGTTCCGGCGCGATGGGTACCGGTTCAAGCATGGAGAATGGGAGGCTCTCGACCGTAACGGTGTCGCCTCGGTCCAGGCTGGCTCCTGCCGCCGCGATGACAAGGCTGCGCACGGTTTCGAGCTCCGCGGCATCCCTTGGCCGCCTAGCGAGTCGCCCGCGCGCCTCGTCGAGATAAACCTGATGATCGACCAGCACCGCGATCGACATCCGCTGAATGTTTCCTCGCTCAAGCGTGCGGCGCGTCACGGTTCGGCTGGACTGAAAGTTCGTGGTTTCCGAGCTTCGTTCGGTTCCGAAACGCTGCTGTTCGGGAGATGCGGGCGTGCGGGGCAGGTTCGATGCCGTACCGGGGGCTCCGGCGGGAGAACCATCTAGCGCGCGCTCCTGAGTCACCTGCCGGTTCACTACGACCGCATTCGGGTCGACCAGCTCCTGGGTCTGTTCACCGGAATTCCAATCAACTTCAACGGCGACATTGGCGCGCACGCCGCCGGGGCCAAGACGAGGTTCCAGCGTGGCCAGAATGCGGCTGGCGGCGTCTCTCTCGACGCTGCGCCGGAAATCAAGCTGGCGTTCGCTGAGTTCTTCGGAGCTGCCAAAGCGCGCCGTGAAAAGCCGCCCCGTTTGGTCCATCACCACGACGCCGTCCGGGGAGAGCCCTTCGACGGCGCTGGCCACAAGGTAGGAGATCGCCCGGGTCTGTTCTTTCGATAGCTCGGGTCCGGGGCGAAGGTGTACGACGATGGACGCCTTGGCGGCTTCGTCCTGCTCAAGGAAAACCGAGCGCTCC
>CAMPKL010000313.1 GCA_946887065.1 uncultured Bryobacterales bacterium | reverse complement strand
GACTACGGAGGGCAAAGCGGAGATCGGCGAACAGACCATCCATGACAACCAATCTGACGCACACTGTCGACAATACGTGGAGGCATTCTATACCGAACTCTATTCGCCCGAGGCCTCCATCTCGTATTGCAGCTTTTGGCCACGAATTCTTGGGACCAGCCGTCTCGATGAATTTGGTCGGAGATTGGCTGCTCCTCAAGCTCAAGGATCTTCGGGTATGCAGGTCGGTTGCGGGGCGCTCCTTGCTTGAATTGAGTTAGTCGACGATCGGAAGGGCTCGGCTGCCAGATTGTCGGTTGAGTTTAACCGAAATTGGAGTCCTCTGTTCTTTGGGCAACGGATGAGAGCGCCCTAGCCCGATCGCGACCTGATGCCCCCTGACAACTACTTCACCGTCGTCGTTCAATCGATCACCGAACTGCTGACGCGCCACTCCGACATGTTTGTCGCGATGGGCGGGAACCTCTTCCGCGGCTTCGCGATCATCCTGATCTCCTGGTTCGGCGCCAAGGTCGCTCTCTCCGCCTCGAACGAGCACCAGGCCTTCCACTTCGGCAACTTCGCCAGCCTGCTGCTCACTATTGCCTTCGGCTTCGCCATGATCACCTACTACGACAGCCCGATCCCCGGTTTCGGCGTCAGCTTCAAAGACCTGATCCTCGACCAGTCCTTCTACCTTGCCCGGCAGATCGAAGTGTCGACCATCGAGGAAATCCAGCAACGGCTAACCGAGGTTTACCTGACGATGGAGCGGCCCACGCTCCTCCGAGGCGTCTACATTGTGCACTATTTTCTGATCCTGGTTGCGGTCATCCTGGCTCAGATGGCGGTTTTCGCTGTCATCGCCTTCGGTTACGTCGCTATGGCCGTCATCGTGCTCGTCGGACCGATCTTCATCCCGTTCTTCATCGTGCCGCACATGGAGTGGATGTTCTGGGGCTGGCTGCGCGCCTTCATCCAGTACTCGTTCTATCAGGTCGTCGCGAATGCCTTCGTGTTCGTCTTCGCCCAGCTCCTGCTGCACTTCCTGGATCTCTACCCGCCGCCGTTCGACAGCGCCACGATCTCCATCCTCTTTGTGCAGCTTGTCTTTCTGCTGTTGTCGTTCGTCTACGGCGTGCTGAAGATCCCGTCGCTGGTCAACAGCATCTTCTCGGGCCGCTCCGGCGAGTCGGCCCTGCCCAGAGCGATTGGTTGAGGCGAGCATGGAGAACGAGAACACCGAAAAGCGCGTACCGCTGCCACGTCCCGGCAAGGATTTCAACACCGCCAAGCGGCTCTACATGGAACAGTTCGGCTCCGCGTTGGTGACGAACAACTACCTGCTGGCCGCCCTGGCCGGCGTCTCGCTCGTCGCCGCCGGGCTCATCTGGCTGAACCTGAAGACCCACGAGACGTTCGAGAACTTCAAGCCGCTGGTCATCCGCATCTCCGACGTCGGCCGGGCCGACGCACTCAGCTACGACAGCTTCCGCTGGGAGCCGCAGGACGCCGAGATCCGCTACTTCCTCATCCAGTTCGTCACCAAGCACTACAGCCGGCGGCGCGCGACCATCCGCGAGGGCTGGGCCGAGTCGCTCTATTTCCTCGACGGCCGCCTCGCCGACGCCGCCATCGAGGCCAACCGCAAGAACAAGACCATTGAGACGTTCCTCGCCGGCGAAGGTGACGAGATCGAGCTCGCCGTCAAGAACGTCGCCATTGACGACCTACGCGAGCCGCCCTACCGTGCGACCGTCGACTTCGAGAAAGTCTTCTACACGCAGCACGACCACCTTGAGATCCGCCGGGAGCGCTACGTCGCCCACTTCGTATTCGTGGTTAAGGAGCGCGTGCCGAACGCAATGATCCCAATCAACCCGCTCGGCCTGACCATCACCTACTTCCGCGAGGACCAGGCGTTCCAGTAGAGGCGCGGGCCGATGTTCAAGAACGCGCTCTTCGCCACGGTGGTCGTCTTTATCGCCGTCGTCTTCTACTTGATGGACGAGCTGCGCTTCTTGATCCCGTACCGCGACGCCATCCTGGAGCGCCACGGCCGCGAGATTGCGCTCTTCTCCGTGGTTCTCTTCCTGAACCTGTTGGCCGCTTTCTTCGTCCTGACCCGCCGCTTGCTGCTCAAGGACACCGGCCAGAAGCTCGCCCACCTGGAGAAGCAGCTTCGCGGACGGGAAAGCATCTCCGAAGAGCTGAGCCGCCGCATCGCCGAGCATGAATGAGCAGAGGGCGCGACCGAGACGAAGTCGAAGATCTCCACGCGCGGACCGGCTCGATTCCCGATCAGGGGGACGCACGAGACTCTCAACCGACGGACCGTCGGGCAGGGCGACAGCGTGAGGAGCGATCCGGGCGCGCGGACTCGCGCTCGGATGCTATCGGGCGGGGCGGGTCGTCTCGTCGGAAAGAAGGCCCTTCTCACAACTCCGATACGCGCCGCCAGCGCGCGCTTCCGCCATACGGCAATCGCCGGACCGCCGTGGCCCGAGGTGACCGGACGTACCGCCTACGTGAGACCGAGATACGAGCGCTCCAGGAGATCGGGACGTTTCGTGCCGTCACGGAACAGGATTTTCTGAAGTACCGCTATGCGGGAGACGCAACTCGAATGGACCAGGATCTGCGGTCTCTCGCTCGCCAGGGCCTCGTAGAGCGCCGCCACATCGCCTTAAGGAAAGGCGGCGAGGTCTATCCAGCCGTCGCGTTGACCGTCGAAGGTAAGCGGCTGGCGGAGGAACAGAGCGCCGTTGACAGCGAGAAGCGGCAGGAGTTCCACGCCGGTTTCGTCAAGCCGGCCGAGCTGGCGCACGACCTCGCCCTTTACCGCGTCTACCAAGCCGAGCGCGAGCGCATCGAGGCCGAGGGCGGCGCCATCGACCGAGTCGTGCTCGACTACGAGCTCAAACGCGACGTCTACTCAGCCCTCGGCGGCCAGGAAACAAGCGACGACGAGCGCTTCGCCGAGCTTCAGCAACAAGCTGCCGAGCAGCACAACTTACGCGTCGTCGACGGAAAGATCCCATTGCCAGATATGAGGATCGAGTATCGCGACGGGGCGGGAGCCTCCGCCCGTGTCGATGTCGAACTGACGACGGAACACTACAAGTCCGGCCAAATCGCTGCCAAGGCCCAGGCCGGATTCTCGCTATACAGGCTCGCTGGCGATAGCTCGTCCGGCGGCACGCCTGTACGCGACGAGCGTGAGATCACCGCTGGGATTCTCTCTATCTAGATAGCGCTGGCGTCCGTCCCGCCTCAACAGTGCGGAATCGGCATGAACAGAAGTGCTACTCCGGAACCATGTCTAAATCCCGCACGGCGTGCCAGATGCCAGCGGCGTCACGTATGACAGGCCGAATAGCTATGAGGTCAGGCGCCGCTCTATAAAACGGACTGTTGCGCATCGACTGTTGAATCTGTGGTTCTCCGGCCTGGCGGCGCGCCACGAGGATCGGGTCATCTTGAAACCACAGATCGAAAATTCGCGGTTTGTATCCCGGCGCTACCACTGTGTAATGGACATGCGCAGCATTACCGCCGTAGCTGCCCGGTCGAATGGTTTCATACCGGTACCGCCCCTCAGCATCAGTACGCAATGCGCCATGCAGCCTCGGGTCCAACTCGGGGTCCGGGCCACTGCGGTCAGGCGCATACAGCCCCTTCACATCTGTGTGAAACACATAGACCGATGCGCCGGCAACGGGCGTCATCCCATATCTCACTCGTCCCGTAACCACTAGTCGTTCGCCGGGCTCGTCCAGCCCGGCGATAACAACACTGGACGGTGCATTTGGAGCGGCGATGTACTTCGGCGCCAGATACGGGGGCGGGATGAGGGATGGCGTCTGCGCGCGAGGAGCGGCCGTGAGAAGAGTGAACGCGAGAACCGTGACGATACGGATCGGAAGCGCTTTGATCATGATTTTGTCCCTCTAGTGCTGATAACTTAGCCTATCCCTTCGGGCGTCGACATTTCTTGGTGGCTCTGGGACTGGCGGACCCTTTGCGGATTTTTAGGACCGAAAGCGCCCGACGCACTTTTAGGGGCCCTTCACAAGCTGCAGCGAAACTCATGACGGACCAGCCAGCCTAATCGCCGGGAACATTTTCTGGTCGACCGGTGTCCATGAAAACCGTGGCTAGCCTGCTGAGCCGAATGAAACGCTTCGTGCTGTGCGTCGCGGGCGCAGTGGTGATCGCTGCGCTCGGCGGAGTAGCGTACCGCTGGCTCGCAGACCGTGGTGATTTGACCGCGACTCCGCCGCCGGGGGTCATGGTTGATGTGGGCGGGCATCGTCTGCACTTGTGGTGTCGTGGCGAAGCGACACCGGATTCGCCGACTGTACTCTTCGATTCCGGTCTGGGCGGGGACGCCTTCGCTTGGGAGGCGATCGCACCGGAGGTCGCGAAGTTCACGAACGCCTGCACCTATGATCGTGCCGGAATGGGCTACAGCGACCCAGGACCGACGCCGCGCACGAGCGGTCAGATCGCCGAGGAGCTTGCCGCTCTGATCGAGAATGGCCCGATCGATGCGCCTGTCATCCTCGTGGGTCTGTCATTCGGCGGGTTCAATACACGAATAGTTGCTTCCGAGAGACAGGACCTAGTCGCAGGGCTCGTCCTCGTCAGCGCGTCCCACGAAAACCAGGGCGAACGCTATGCAGCGGCCGGAGTGCCCTCAGGTCGTCCTCCAGAGGCGGTAATCAAGCTCGCGCCCATCGCCGCTTCTCTCGGAATTCTTCGACTGGCTGGCGTGACGCTCGGCGCGCCGCCGGAACGAGCATATCCGGACGTACGCGACTTTGTCCGGGCGACAGTCTATCGAACCACTCGCTATCAGACCATGGCCAGCGAGCTTGTCCATACTGCGGAGAGTGGGCGACAAGTTGCCGCGATGCGGCGTCAATTAACCCTACCGCTCGTCGTTGTTTCGCCTGGGGACGATACGGGCGCGAGAGGCGATATTAATGCCGAACTGCAGCGCGACCTTGCGACGATATCTAACCGGGCGTGCCAAGCGGTTGCCGAGGACTCCGGTCATGGGATCGGGAACCAACCTGAACTGGTGGTTCAGGCAATTCGCGATGTTCTGGCGGCAATCGACGACGAAGCTGGGATACCCGGGTGCTAGACGGGCCGGTTCAGTTCC
>CAMPKL010000312.1 GCA_946887065.1 uncultured Bryobacterales bacterium | reverse complement strand
ACGGCGGTCGCCAACTTGCTCCGCCTTCCCAATATCGACTCCATGACCCGCAATTACTAGGCGTGCTTTACTGTGCAGGCTAGCTGCTACAGCGAGTCCTTCTGGCGGCAAGCTTCTCGCACTTTCACCCTCCATACGGACGGAACCTACGTCAAGGAAGCGACCGACTGGATTCTGATGATGAAAATGGAAGAGCGGCACGCAGTAGACGGGGAGTCACGCCTGTTGCATTTGGATGATTGGGAGGACCTACGCCGATTCAGCCTGGATCCTCTGGCTTCCCACCCGTTCACTTACCGGTCGCCTCCCAGTAAGAACTATCCCGTGACCCTTCAGAAAACGACCTTCTACGAGAAGTTCGGCGGGCCCTGCATGTGCTTCATCGACCAGTTCGTCTATCCAGAAACGTTAGAGCAGGCTCGCTACCTGAGGGATCTCTCGGCCTCGATGGAAGCCTCGCCCGCTGTCCTGTCCCTGCCGCTTCCCGTGGATCACCTGATTGTGCTGAACAACCACTTTTGGCTGCATGGCCGGGCGGCCTTTGCCAAGAATCCGAAGCTGCATCGCGTGTTGATGCGCCAGCGCGGGTATTTCCGGGATTAACCGTCTCTCGGCTCGCGAGAGAGACTAGCCGATCGCCGCGCAGACCGCCTTGCCGACGTCCTCAGTCGTCGCCGGAGTTCCCTTCGGCCTCAGGTCCGCCGTAACTTTGCCGCTGGTCATCACGGTCTGCATCGCGGCTTCAATCGCGCCGGCTTCTTGCTTCAGTCCAAAGCTGTAGTTCAACATCGCGGCGGCGGAACCGATCGCCGCCAGCGGGTTAGCCTTGTTTTGGCCAGCGATATCCGGCGCCGAACCATGCACCGGCTCATAAAGCCCGCGCCAGGCGCCCGACGGCAACGGATCGCCGATCGAAGCCGAAGGCAACATGCCGATCGAGCCGGCTAGCACCGAAGCCTCGTCGCTCAAGATGTCGCCGAACAGGTTTTCCGTCACCACGACATCAAAACTAGTGGGACGCAAGATAAGCTGCATCGCGCAGTTGTCGACCAGCACATGCTCCAACTTCACGTCCGGAAACTCCGGCGCAATCTCGTTGGCGATCTTGCGCCACAACTGCGAGTTTTCGAGAACATTCGCCTTGTCGACCGACGTCAATTTCTTGCGGCGGCCCTGCGCCAGCTTGAACGCCATACGCACGACACGCTCAATTTCCGAGCGCTTGTAAACCATTGAGTTCGTCGCGGTCTCTTCGCCGTCAACCGTTTCGATGCCGCGCGGTTGGCCGAAATACAGCCCGCCCGTCAGCTCGCGGACGATCAGAATATCGGCGCCTCTGACGATCTCGTTCTTGAGCGGCGACGAATCGAGCAAACTGTCGAATGCCTGCACTGGCCGCAGGTTCGCGAAAACGTCGAGTGCCTTGCGAATTCCCAACAATCCTTTCTCAGGGCGCTGCGAGGGCGGCAGATCGTCGAACTCCGGCAAGCCGACCGCGCCCAGCAGCGTGGCGTCCGCCGCCAGCGCCTTCGCGCGCGTCTCGTCCGGGAAAGGCGTGCCCGTCTTATGTATGGCGATGCCCCCGAGCAGTCCCTCGGTCAATCTGAGTTCGTGACCCCACTTGGCCGAGACGTGTTCGAGGACGCGGACAGCCTCGCGGGTAACTTCGGGACCGATGCCGTCCCCGGGCAAAACAAGAATATTAAGCTTCATGGCGAATCCCCATTGTAGAAGCGAGGCCCGCCGTGTCCGCAACCACAGACAGGACTTGGGGTTAGGCTAGGACTGACATGGCTTTTGAAGATTCCCCTTCCAGCGCGGAACCGCCCAGCATTCCCGCCGGCGACCACGTCGTTGTGCTCCTAGAGCCGCCCAGCCGCAAGATCGAAGTCATCAAGGCCATACGCCTCTGCGCCTCCATCGGTCTCAAAGACGCCAAGGAACTAGTGGAACGTGCCCCGACGCCGGTACTGGCCTACGTGACACCTGCGCAGGCGGACATCCTCTACCGCAAGCTCGTCGAGGCCGAAGCCAAGGCGGCGATCGAGTCCGTCGAACGCTACTCCGAATCCGAACTCGCCCACGCTCCCCAGTTCTTCGTCGCCGGCAAGGCTGCCGCCGGCTGCCTAGGCGTTGGCGCGGGCGTGTTGCTGCCGGCCCTGGGCGTGGCGCTCAGTAGTTAGGCGCGCCCGCAATTTCCCAACTAGGTTTGACTCACCCGGGCGGGTCTCCTACTGTGAGTACGATCGTTGGGAGACCCGATGAGAGAATCTTGCGCTAAAGCAGGTCCCATCTACCTTCTATCCACAAGGTTCTTCGCCGCGTTATGCGGCGTGTTGTCGCTTGCTTTGCTTCCCGCGCAGTCGCCGCCGCCTGAAGCCGCATTGGCTCGCATTCAGGCCCACATGCGGCAGAGTCTCGAGCGTCTCCCGAACCACACCTGTCGCCTCGAGATTCGGCGGGCGCACCTGGGCGCCGATGTTCGTGCGCGAATCCAAGCACGGCTCGACGCTCGCAGCGACGAACTCGACGAGCAAATCGTAAAGAAAGCGGAGGAACTGTCAAAACAGTACAGGAGTAACACACAGGAACAGTTGGAGGCGGTCGAGGCAGAGTACCGCGCTCTCGCTGAGCAGGCCAGCTTCGACCTCGATATCCCCTTGGACGTCACCGACTCGATCGCCTTGGAAGCTGCCTTCGTCGGCGGCAAGGAACTCTACGCCTTCCCCGATAGCCCGCGGTTCGAGGACATCCCTCTGGCCCAGCTCATTGGCCACGGTACGGTGGCCACGGGCGTCTTCGCAGGACATACAAAGAAAATCATCGTCGATCAGGTCGGCAGCATCGTCTACTCCGGCGAAGAAAACGTTGAGGGCAGGCGGCTGCAACGCTTCAACTACAAGGTTCCGCTGGCCGACAGCGAGTACAGCGTGAACAACCAGGGCCAGGCCACGCGTGTTCCTTACTACGGCTCGTTCTGGGCGACGGCTGAGAGCAACGAATTGCTGCGTCTGACGATTCGCGTCGACGAGTTGCCGGTCGATGTTGGCGTCGTCGGCTTTGCGACGCAGATCGACTATCAACCACTGCCGGGCGCGTTGGAGCCGTTGCTGGTCGTCGACCGCTCGCGATTCAGCATGTTGCTGAGCACCGGCGTAGAAAGCGTCAGCGAAACCCGTTTCGAAGACTGCCGGGCTTTTGTGGGCTCCTCGGTCTTGTCCTTCGACGACAACTCTTTGCGCTACTACGTCGAGCGAACAGAGGCCCTGAATAACTTCGAGGTCCCGCTTGGTACGACTCTTCCGGTTGAGATCACCACCTTGATCGACTCCGATACGTCGCGGGTCGGCGATCGCATCGAGGCTAAGCTGACGCGGAATATTAGACTCGACGACGGGTCAACGATCCCGAAAGGCGCTGTGCTGCGCGGCCGGTTGCGGCGGCTTGAATTCTACGCAGGAGCACAGGCCTACTTCGGCGTCGGGATCGAGTTTCAAGAGCTGCTCTTTGACGACTTCCGCGCCGTGGTTTCGCTGGAACTGGATCGAATTGGGAACAACACGATAGGCGTTCAGCAACAGGAGCCCGTCACTTGGATCGGCAATACTGTCCACCAGGTGAACCGCGGAGAAGTTTTTACAGATATGCGAAACGCCGGGGGCGCCAAGCCTCCGGATATCGCTGAGCAGGCGTCGGATCGTTTCGTGTCGCACGCGCTCTTCGGAGTTGGCGTTTTCTACGTCCAGCAGCTGAGAATGAACCGGATGCGGCTCTCACCGGGCCTGCGCATGACATGGAGCACGGCAGCCAACTCGCCGGTACAGCCTCCACCCGCCCGCCAGTAGCTCGATCACGTGCTTTCGCTGGCGCTCTTCGTTTTGTGACAGAACGGCAACTTCATACCAAAAGACATCTCCTGTTGACATTCGACCCAAGCCGGAGTAATTTCAGGTAGAATGTCGACACAAAGAGCCGAAGACGATCGGATTGCGCTGCTTCAAGGCACTTTGGACCTGCTGATTCTGCGAACCCTGCTTTTCGGCGCCGAGCATGGTCAAGGCATCGCTAGGGCCATCCAGTCCATGAGCGGCGACGAGCTGCTCGTCGACCACGGCTCACTTTACCCAGCGCTGCAACGACTGGAATCCAAGGGATTCGTCTCCGCGGAGTGGGGCGCCAGCGTAAACAATCGAAAGGCGAGGTTCTATAAACTGACCGCGTCCGGCAGGAAGCAACTCACCTCCGAGAAACGGCAATGGGAACGCATTGCCGCCGCCGTGGGCCGTGTTCTAGCGGCGGAAACGCCGGCGGGGTAAGGAGGCCTCGATGTGGTTTCAAAGACGCTCCGATGCCGATTTCCAGGCCGAGGTGGAATCCCACATTCGTTTAGAGGCGGACCGGCTGATCGCTGAAGGAATGAAGCCCGCCGAGGCCCACGCCGCAGCCCGACGGGCATTCGGAAACGTCACGATCGCCCGCGAACAATTCTACGAAGCACACCGCTGGGCATGGCTCAGCCAACTGCTGCAAGATCTGCGCTTGGGCCTGCGATCGCTCCGCGATGCGCCGGGGTTCACGGCGGCCGCAACACTCACCATTGCCCTGGGAGTAGGGGCCAACACGGCGGTGTTCAGCGTAATGGACGCCGTGCTCATGAAGTCCCTCCCGGTCGAAAGCCCCCACCAGTTGGTCTTCCTGGACGCGGCAGGCAGCGCAGGAACTTCCGGCCCGCCGCCGTATCCTTACTTTGCTCGACTCCGCGACGAAGCGACTTCGTTCAGCGTTCTGGCTGCATTCAGCAGCGATGAACTGCGCATTGCAATCGACGGTTTGCCGGAGCAGGTCATGGGACAAGTCGCGTCCGGCAATTACTTCGAACTTCTCGGCTTGAAGCCCCTGCTGGGGCGATTGATGACCTCCGCGGACGAAGGCTTAAATCCCCCCGTCGCCGTCATTAGCGAGAGGTATTGGCGGCGCCGCTTCGGTTCCGATCCCGCGGTCATTGGGAAGTCTGTTTCGTTCGGCGACAGAACCTTCGTCATCGTCGGAGTCACGCCCGCGGAGTTCTTCGGCTTGATACCCGGTTCGCCGGTCGATCTTACGCTCCCCATCACCATTGTGGGTGAGCTCCTTACCAATTCCAGCACTCATTGGATG
>CAMPKL010000311.1 GCA_946887065.1 uncultured Bryobacterales bacterium | reverse complement strand
TGGTAAAGGTAAGTCAGCTTCTCGTGATCGAGGCCGAGCAGACGCAGGAGCGTGGCGTTGATATCGTGGGCGTCGAAGCGGTCGACGGCGGCATGGACGCCGAAATCGTCGGTCTCCCCGATTGACTGGCCGCCCTTGATCCCCGCGCCCGCCATCCACATGGAAAAGCCGTAGGGATGATGGTCGCGGCCGGTGGCGCCTTGCGACAGCGGCGTGCGGCCAAAGTCACTGCTCCAGGTGACCAGAGTATCGTCGAACATGCCGCGAGCCTTGAGGTCCGCAATCAGACCCGCGATAGGCTTGTCGGTCTTGCCGCACATGCGGGTCATCGTGCCCAACAAATCCGTATGAGCGTCGTCCCAATCGGCGCCGACATTGGTGCCGGAGATGAGTTGGATGAAACGGACCCCGCGTTCGACCAGGCGGCGGGCCAGCAAGCACTTACGCCCGAAATCTTCCGTTTGGGGATCGTCGATGCCATAGAGTTTCTTGGTCGCCTCGGACTCGCCGCTGATGTCGATCGCTTCAGGCGCTTCGGCCTGCATGCGGAAGGCAAGTTCGTAAGAAGCGATGCGAGCTTCTAATTCCGAATCGTATTCCCTGCCCTGGGCCAAGTGACGCCGGTCGAGTTGACCGATAAAGTCCAAGGTGTCCTTCTGAGCCGCGGGCGGCAACCCCTCGGGATTGTTCAGGTGCAGGATCGGGCTCTCACCGCCGCGGAAAACCGTGCCCTGGTAAACCGCCGGCAAGAATCCTGCGCTGTAGGCCGGAGGGCCGGACTTGGTCGAGCCGTCGCTCATCACGACGAATGCGGGCAGATCCTGGTTCTCGGAACCGAGTCCGTAGGTAACCCAGGACCCCAAGCACGGGCGCCCAGGGAACCGCGAGCCCGTATTCATCAAATAGATCGCCGGGGCATGATCGAACTGCTCGGAGTAGCAACTCTTGATCACGGCCAAATCGTCGGCATATTCGCGGAGGTTCTTATAGAGCTCCGAGATCATCAGTCCCGACTTACCGCTGGGCTTGAACTCCCACGGACTGCCGCGCAGAATCGCCTTGGTGGGGTCGTGGATAAAGCTCGTCTTAATGGTCTTCGCCAGCTCAAACGACAGCGTCTCGCCGGAACGTTTCTGCAGCTCTGGCTTGTAGTCGAAGGTATCGACATGGCTGGCGCCGCCGTGCATGAACAGCTGAATGACCGCCTTCGCCTGGGGCGGCTGATGGGGCGGCTTGACCGACAAGGCGCCGCTGTCGGCGCTCAGCAAATCAGCCAGCGCCAGGCCGCCGAAGCCGAGACCAGTCTTGAGCAAATAATCGCGTCGAGTCATAGCAATATCCCTAGTCGACGTACATAAACTCGTTTGAATTCAGCAAACTGCGTGCCAATTGCTTACATGCTGCTTTATCTTCACCCAAGCGCTCCTTCTGCCTGTCGAGAAATGCTTGGGCGGCCTCTAATTCCTCGGGCGACGGATCGCGGGCGTAAACAGCGCGCCAAGCCGCTCGAACGTCTTCAGCCCGCTCGGCCAGCGCTTCGGATTGGTCTTCCATGAAGTCGCTGTTCAGCAAAGTCAACGACTGAGGCGCCGTCGTGCTGGCATTGCGCTTTTCCGCGGTCGCCATACCGTCAGGCGCATCGAACACCTGGAACATGGGGTGCTGGAAGGCGCGCCGTTGCAGCAGGTAGATGCTGCGGCGGGTGTGCTGCGCCGGGTCCAAAGTGACCGCCCACCTGCCGGCATTGCCGGTGATGCCGTAAAGCTCTTCGTTGCTGAGCGGAACGACCACGGGAGTACCGCCCATTTCGAGGTTCAACTCGCCGGAGGCGGCGAGCGTGGCGTCGCGTAACTCCTCCGCATCGAGGCGGCGACGGTTGAAATGGGAAAGATAGCGGTTACGCGGATCTTTCATGGTCGACGCCTCCGTCGGCGCTGTCCGGCGGCGGTAGGCCTCGGAGGACATGACCAGCTTGTGCATCTGTTTGATCGACCAGCCGCGCTCCATAAATTCAATCGCCAGCCAGTCGAGCAGCTCTTGATTGACCAGACCGGTGGCGCGGGTGCCGAAATCGCTCGAAGTCTCAACCAGACCTTCGCCGAAGTGGTACTGCCAAATGCGATTCACCATCACGCGGGCGGTCAGCGGATTGTCCTTGCTCGCGATCCACTCAGCTAGATGCTTACGGCGATAAGTCGTCTTCGCGTGAAGCGGCGGTTCGGGTATGTCGCCGCCGCCCAGCGCCATCAGATACCCTGGCTGAACTTCGTCGCCAGGCATGTCGGTGTTGCCGCGGATCGCAATGTAGGTGCGTGGAGCTTCGCGGCCGACGTCGATGATTCCGGGCGCCATCGGCGGCGGACCATAGTTGTTGAACAACCCAACGATCTGCTTGTCGAGGCTGTCCAAGCGTTCGCGGTCCGCTTGCGTCAAAAATTCGCGGGCTTCCTCGTCGCTAATGCGTCCGACCAAGCGCGTATTTTGCTGAACGAGTTCCGCTTGCTCCGGCGTGCGCTCTTCCCGCACGATCTCAAACGCAGCTAGAATCTCGGCGGCGTTCGGCAAGTCTTTCAGCTTGTCCATGCGGGCGAGTTTGGTGCCGGCATCGATCAACGCGCTGCGGCGCCGGGCGAAATCGCGCAGCTTGAAATCGCGGGTATTCCATGCCAGATCGTAGTTCCGCGCCGGATTGTAATCGAGGAAAACTCGGTCGCTCACAGCTGGCGCGAACACGGCTTGCATACGATAAAAGTCCGCCTGCGGAATCGGATCGAACTTGTGATCGTGGCAGCGCGCGCAACCTACTGACAAGGCCAAGAAAACCTTCGAAGTCGTATCGACGTAATCCGTCAACTTTTCGATCTCGTTGACGTCCTCGACCTTAAAAAGCATGTCGCGGTTCGCGTTGACGCGGAAGTACCCTGTGCCCGTACGAGCCGCCGGATCATCTGGGTAGATCTCGTCTCCCGCTAGTTGCTCTTTGATGAAGGTGTCGTACGGCTTGTCGTCGTTGAAGCTTTGGATGACATAGTCGCGGTAGCGCCAAGCTTCGAGGATATAAGGATCCTGCTCAAAGCCGGCCGTGTCGCCGTAACGAACCAGATCAAGCCAGTGGCGGCCCCACTTCTCGCCGTACCTCGGCGACGCGAGCAGGCGATCCACAACCTTGCTCCAGGCTTCATCGTCGCTGCCCTGGTCATTGACGAACGCTTGAACCTCTTCGTAGCTGGGCGGCAGTCCGGTCAAGTCGAAAGTAGCGCGGCGGATCAGCATCGCTCGATTCGCCGTTTCGACGGGCTTCAGCCCCTGCTTGGCCATTTTGGCTTCGAGAAACGCGTCGATCGGATTCGTTGCGCCGGCGACTTCAGGAACCGCGGCCTTTATGGGCTTTTTGAACGCCCACCATCCGCTCGACGGGACCGTTGCGTTCGACGTCTCTTCCCATTCCGCTCCCGACGCAATCCAGTCGCGAAGCACGGCGATCTTCGCGTCGGAAAGCTTGCCGGTGGGCGGCATGTGCGGAGCGACTTCGTGCTGCACTGCCTTGAAAAGCAGGCTGCCCTCGGGGTCCCCGGGCTTTACCACAACGCCCCGCGTGCCGCCTTTCAGCATGGCTTCACGGCTATCGAGCCGCAAGCCCGACATCCCCGTGGAGGCCCCGTGACACTGCAAGCAACTCTCATGCAAGATCGCTGGTCCTGTCTGCGCAACGGCCTGGGCCGTCGTCAAAAACAGAAGAATCAAAGCGGATCGAAACATGGACCGTACCCCCAGATTGCGAAGGCCGTAGCCATGCGAGCGGCGGCGCACGTCTAAGCCACTGATAATTCTAGACCATTTGCCCCGCAACCGGTCTCTGTGTGCGCTTCGAGTCTCATCTCGGAAGCTCGCTCCGGTCCAGAGGTTTCCGCCGCAAAACTGACCTTATAATTTGTGCAAGACATGCCGAACGATATCTCCCGACGAATCTTTCTGGCCGGCGCCGGCACACTGGCGCTGCCTGCCTTTGGCGCCCCGCCCTCGACGCGGACGACGGTCGGCATGATCGGCGTCGGCGCGCGCGCCCACCAAGTCATGGAGTCCATCAAGAAGACTCCTGGCGCTGAGATCATCTCCGTCTGTGACGCCTACGCGGGCCGCATCACGCGGGCTATCGCGCGCACTGCCGGCCGCGCCAAAGCAGTGGCGAACTACACCGAACTCTTGGACGACTCTTCGATCGACACGGTGTTTGTGATGTCGCCGGACCACTGGCACGCCCGTCACGTCATCGAGTCCTTAGAAGCCGGGAAACATGTTTACTGCGAAAAGCCGCTCACCTACACGGTCGACGAAGGTTTAGAGATCGCGCGCGCGGTCGAGCGCTCCGGCAAGGTTTTGCAAGTCGGCAGCCAAGGCATCAGTTCGCCCGCCGAAAAGATGGCGGCGCAAATGATTCAGGAGGGCCGCCTAGGGCGCGTTACGATGGTGCGCGCGAACTATAACCGCAACTCCGCGAGCGGGGCCTGGATCTACCCGATTCCCCCGGACGCGTCGCCGGAGACCGTGGACTGGAAGAAGTTTCTCGGGCCGGCCCCGAAGCGGCCTTTCGATCTCGCCCGATTCTTCCGCTGGCGCTGTTACAGCGACTATTCCGGCGGCATCGCCACGGACTTATTTGTTCACCTCAGCACGACCATTCACCGGCTCATGGGCACGGGCGCCCCGCAAGACGTTGTGGCCATGGGCGATCTTTACCGATGGGGAGACAGCCGCGACGTACCCGACACGTTGAACGCCATCCTGCGATATCGCGAGGGTTTCACCGTCACGCTCAGCTCGACTTTCAACAACGGCAGCGGCGGGACAGGCTTTGAGTTCCTCGGAACCGAAGGCTCGCTGAACGTCGGCGCAACGAAACTGACCTTCACCTCGGAACGGAAGATGGAGTCCACTCGCTGGGTAACGGACTCTTGGCCGAACGAACTCCAGCAGGCCTATGAGAGCGCCAACGCCGTTAGCAGCCCCCGGGTAGAACCGGAAGAAACGCGGTTGAGGGGCGGTGACGCTACCGACCTGCACGTCGGAAATTTCTTCGCCTCGGTCCGCGATGGGGCGCTGAATGTGGAAGACGTCTGGGCGGGACACTATGCGGCCGCCTGCGCCCACATGGTCAACCGC
>CAMPKL010000310.1 GCA_946887065.1 uncultured Bryobacterales bacterium | reverse complement strand
ACCCTGCAATGACCAAACGGCGCACAAGTTCCCGCGCCGGCATGACGCTCATCGAGATCCTCGTTGCCGTCACCCTGCTGGGTCTGTTGTCAGTGGGTCTAGTCACCGCGCTGCAAGTCGCCGCCGGCGCTTGGAGCAGTTCGCGCAATGCCCGCAGCCAGGATCGCCGCATTGCCAACGCCAACGCTCTACTGCATGCCCAGTTCGCCGGCGTAACGCCGGTCCAGCCGATGATCTTACGCCCCGGCCTCGCCGTACCAGCGGGACCGTTCTTTCAGGGCGAGCCCACCGCAATGCGCTTCGTGAGCTCCTATTCGATGACCGAAGGTGTGCGCGGCGGGCTCCAAATCGTCGAGCTTCAAACCTCCCCGGGCCAACAAGGGACGCGGCTCATTCTTACGCAGACTCCGTACCGGGGGCCGCTGAGCGTCGGCCGCTTCATCGTCGGCGTCGAGCCATTGCCCGAGCCGCCTTCATTCCATCTACTTTTCACGCCGTTACAGATGCGTGCCGACTCGCTGATCGTTGCTGACCGCCTAGCGGAAGTTCGCTTCTCCTACTTGCGCGGTTCACGAGGCGCCAATGAGCCCGACGTTTGGGTCTCGGTTTGGGATCAGCCCCAGCAACTGCCCCAGGCAATCCGCGTCGATCTGCAACCGCTTGTGGACGCCGGTCGGCTGCGGGCAGTCGCCATCGTCAGTGAAGTCCGCGCCCGTTACGGTCAACCAAGGAGGCGTTTGCGCAGGTGAACCGATCGAACAATCGGCGCGGCGGGGCCCTGCTCGCGGTAATGTGGTTCGCCGCCGCGTTGACGGCAATCGCCTTCGCTCTTTCCACCGGCGTCCGCGCCGATTTTGACCGCGCCTCGGTCCAGGCCGACTCCTTGCGCGCCTATTATTTGGCCCACGGAGCGGTCGAAGCGACGATTCGGCGCATCGCGCGATCTCCGCGAGTACCCATAGAAGGCCAGGAGCCGCTGTTCGTCATCGGGCAACGCTTCATGCACTACCGCTTCGAGGGAGGCGTCGTCGAGGTCGAGATCGTCGCCGAGGGCGGCAAGCTCGACGTCAATCGCGCCTCCGCCGAGGCTTTGTCGAGGTTGCTGGCCGCCTCGGGCGTCGATCCTGGACTCGCCGTCCAACTCGGTGTCGGCATTGTCGCCTACCGCGAGCAATTGCGATCCGGGGAGGTCCTGTATGGCCTGCCCATCGATCAGGCGCTCGAAGAGTTCGGAAATCTTGAGGCCGATCCGTCTTTTCGGCCTGTTCGCGCGTCTATCCAGGAGTTAGAAGAGTTGTTGGCGATTCCAGGGATGACCCCGGACTTGCTCTACGGCTCCTACCAAGAGACGACTTCAGGAACCCTCGTGAGACGCAACGGTTTAGTCGAAAGCTTAACCACCCGCGGCGGCGCCGCCGTCGATGTCGCCTATGCGCCGCCGGTACTGTTGGCCGCGGCCGGCTTCTCCCCGAGCCTGATTGAGCAACTTGTCGAGATTCGCCGCGTGCGGCCTTTGACTCTCGAAGACCCCGGTATGAGTGACCTGCTACAGCGCGGCGGCGAAATTCCGCTTGCCTTGGGCCGCGGCGGAGACGCCTACACGCTACGGGCGACCGCGGAACTGAACGGCGCCCGTGCGCGCCACACCGTCGCCGCCCTCGTCCAAGCCGACGTTTCGGACTCGGTCGACCCGCTGCGCATCGTTCGCTGGTACGACAACCCTTTTTAACGAATCGATATGTTTTCGCAGTTCCAACGCGTCGGCTCCGGATGCGGCATTGAGATTCGCGGCGCTGACCTGCACGTCGTCGCCGTCAAGTCGCGTCGTGCGGGTCTCACCGTTCTTGGTTCAGCCAAGATCGAGAACTTCCTCGAGCGGCCGGCGACGGAATGGGGCAGGGAATACGCCGACTTTCTGGCCTCCTGCGGCTTCGCGCACGTTTCGGCCACCGTCTCCCTGCCCCGTGAGGACGTGATCGTTCGCCAGATCCAGTTGCCTCCCATGGGCGAAAAGGAACGCGCCGCGGCGGTGCGCTATCAGCTCGATGGCCTCCATCCATTTGCCGAGGACGAAGTCTTCCACGCGTACGCCGTATTAGACGGCGAGGCCAAAGGCCCGTCTGCAGTCGTCGTCGTTATTGCTGAGCAGAAGACCATCACCCACTACGCTGATGTTTTCGAAGAAGCAGGCATCGCCGTCGCCGCCTTCACCGTTAGCGCTTCTTCTTTGCGCGCCGCGCTGAAACTGCGAACCGATCGCCTCGCGGCTCCGTTGCTCGTGGTGAACCGCGACGGTCAAGATCTTGAGATCTACGGCGAGAGCGCGGGCCGTGCCGCCCTGAGCGTCGAGTTCGACCTTTCCGCCGTGCCTGCTGAGCGGGCGTTGCAGTTGGCCGAGGCCGACCTGCGCTTGGACCGCGGCGAGACTGCCGTGCTGGTGCTCGCCGGTGAGCCGCTCGATGTGGATGCGGCGAATGCACGGACTCTCGCCTCTGCGTCGGAAGTTTTCCCCGTCCCGGTTTCAGCGCCCGCCGATTTCGACCTATCGCGGGATCTGCAATCTCTGGCCACCGCCGTCGAATCCGCCTGCCCTCGCCTTGGCTGGGGCGCCAATCTATTGCCTGCAGAACGACGCCGTTCGGATTCGCGCCTCGTCTGGATCCCGACCGCAGTCTTAGCAGGGCTGCTGGTCTTGCTTGGCGTTGGATTCCTGCTGCGTTCGGCGATACAGAATCGCGCCTACGCCGCAGTCATCGAACAGCGCCTCGCCGCCTTGCAAGAAGTCGTCGATTCGGCGGAAAGCAATCGCGAAGCGGCTGCTGAAGTTCGCGCGAGAATTTCCGTTCTCGAAGGCCAAGCGGCACGCACCCTTCAAGACTTGCGGATCGTGAGCGAAATTTCCAGTCTGTTGCCCGCCTCAGCTTGGCTTCAATCGCTAACCATCAACGATGACGGCGTTCGCTTGAGCGGCGAGACCGCGAATGCCGCCCCCTTGCTCGGCGTTCTCAATCAGGCCCGCACTGTTCAGGGCGTCGCCTTCGCCACGTCTCTCGTCCGCCGCGACGACAAAGAGCGTTTTGAAATCACTGCACAACGCGGCGTTCCAGGCGCGCAGCCGATCGTCGAACAAGACGCCGCTGCTGCGGCCCCAGCGGCCGCCGAAGCGGAGCCGACCCCAGCTGCAGCCGAGGAGGCGACTCCCTACTGGCGGCGATGAGTCAGCGCGATCGACGAGCCTTGATCTTTCTGGGTGTTGCCGTCGGCCTGTTCTTGGTTCTGCAGCTCGACATCTTTGCGCCGAGTTCGGCGAGCGGCTTGACTACCTCCGACGCTGCGCTCGACGCGCTTGAGCAGCGTCTCCAGCTTGCGCAAGTGCAAGCCCGCCAACGGCCGCTGACTGAAGCGGAGCTGAGCGCCGCGCAGAGGCGTTTGGAAAAAACCGAAGGCCGCCTGCTGGCGTCTGCCGACCCCGCCTTGGCTCAGGCTGAGATGCGTTCCCTCGTCGGCCAATTGCTCGACGCGGAGGGCATCCCGCTTCGCGCATCCCGCTTCGCGACGGTCACGCTGGAGCAAGATCGCTACGCGCAGGTGCCGCTCGTCGTCGAGTTCACCTGCGGCATCGAACAGATGGTCAATCTGATGGCCGCCATCGCGAACTCCTCGGCACTGCTCGCGACCCGGGATATCCGTATCCGGCCCGACAAGCCGGAAGTAAAGTCCATCGCCGTGACGATGACCGTTGCGGGATTTCTGCCGCTGGATCGCGCGCCCGAGTTGGCCGAGAAGGCCGCCGCCGGGGGCTCCCGTTAGGGGAGGAAGCAGCATGACGCGCAGACTACTCCTAATAAATACGCTCCTCGCGGGAATGTTAATTCTCGGAGCGGTCGAACTCTACCGTCAGGTGCTTGAGGCCGGCGCACGCTACGAGCGATTAGAGGCCTTCACCGATCCCAAACAGCCGCCCGAGTTCCCGGCGCCCGCCGACCCCGACCCGACTCGGCCGGCTGATTTCATGCCGGTCGTCGATCGGCTGCTCTTCTCGCCGGACCGCAATGCGGAAGTCATCGTGGAGACGGTCGAGCCCCAGGTTGATCCGCGGCCTCCCCTGCCTCAGCTTGCGGGTCTGGTCGACTTCGGAGGCGGCCCGACCGCCCTCATGACAGCGGACTCCGCCAAGCCGCCCGTATGGCTGGCGATCGGCGACAAAGTCGGCGACTTCGTCTTCGAAGGCATCGAGGGCGAAAACATCAAGCTGAAGTGGAAAGAAGAGTCCTTCACCGCGACCAAGGAGCAACTCAGTCGCGCCCCCGAGCCGCCACGCCGTCAAGCCGGCGCTCGCGGCCAAAATGGGGGTCGCCCTCGACCTGCCCAAGGAGCTAGGCCTGGCGCAGCGGCAGCCGCGCCCGCCGAGTTGGCCGGAGTAGGACAAGACAACCGTATTGGCCCTGAGATTGGGCCTGGACGCTACGCCGTCGTCCGCGGCGATGATTCGCCGGAAGGCACCGAACACAACGGTCTCGTCAAAAAAGTTCGCAAGACGCCCTTCGGATCTTCTTCCTGGTGGGAGAAGAAAGAGTAGCCTTGCCCCAATTAGAGGAAGCACAAGATGCGCATATTCATTCACGCCCTGCTCACCCTGACCCTCACCGCCGTGGCCTTTGGCCAAGACGCGTCCAAAAAGGAAGGAGCCGCGAGCGAATCAAAGCCGGCCGCCGAGGGCACGCTCTCAACTCCCTTTGGCGTGGCCAAGACGACCAAACCTCCGGTCGCCAAAGCGAAGCCCAAAAAAGTCCAGCAGAATTGGCAGGTCGAAAAAGACGGTCAAGACTTCAAATTTACGAAGAAGACTCCCTTTGGACCGTCCTCGTGGACTCGCACCGAAGCGGAACTCTCCGCCGACGAGCGCGAAGTCGCTGAGCGCAACGGATTGCTGCAACCCGAGGAAGAGCCGGTCAAGGACAACGCCGAGACCGCGGCGAAACAACTCTAAGGCCACGGTCCTGATGCTGTTCGCGAAACGTAACCCCAACGGAGAATGATGGTGAGAAGATTACTGGCCGCGATTGTTTTGGCGCTGACGCTGACGACTCCAGTCCCTGCGCAAGAAGCCGCCGACGGCCCTGTTTCGTTTCGGGGGTTGCGCAACGCGAGCATGTTCGATCTCATCGACCAAATCGCCCGCCAGCTCGAAAT
>CAMPKL010000309.1 GCA_946887065.1 uncultured Bryobacterales bacterium | reverse complement strand
ACCCGCGTTAAGAGGTTGTAAAAATCGTATGTTTCGATACGGATGGTTAAATACAGACGATGTCGATGGTGTATATATAAAAGACAGCGCCCTAAAGGTCTATATGGCAAAACAACAGTCCCCAACCAAAGGCGGCGATCACTCAGCGGAGATCGGCGCCGTACGCGTGCCTGCTCCAGACCAGGAATTCTGGCGCCGGACTGAGGCCTACATGCCTAAGACGAAGCAGGGCGTGTTCGTCCGCTTGGATGCTGATGTCATCGCTTGGCTCAAGGCTAGAGGCAAAGGCTACCAGACGCGCATGAACGCCATGCTGCGGGTACTGATGGAGAGCGACAACGCTGCTCGGCCATTGGGGCACGCAAGCGCGCCGGTGATGACGTCTATGGGTCCTCTAGAAGTCCCGGGCGCCGGCCCGGCTGAGGGAGCCGCGATAATCTCGGGAGTATTCAATACGGCGCCCGCGCTGGACATCGTCGCGCCGCCGAGACGAAAAAGGACGCGCGCCGTCGCCTCCTAAGCCAACCTGGTACAAGCCCTTCCAGCGGCCAAACCTCACATCCTGCACTGCCCCGCGTCGAGGTGACCCGAGGCGCGATCCTTCGCCTATCTGGTCCTGGGACGCCACGGTGAGTAGGGCGCACCCCTGACGGAACGCGTTTAGGAGCTCGGTTCCGTCGCGGCCCGCCCCTCCCGGGATCGTCTGAAGTGGACGATCTTACGAACAAGCGGGTAGGTGATGGCGGAGGTGATCACGGTGACGATCAGATTTCCGAACAGATAGCGGCGAGTGAAATCGAATGCTTGATTGAGCACGACGACGTCGTAGTGGACGACCGGATCGGTTCCGAAAAAAAGCGCCCCCAACTGGTAGCTGGCCCAATAGAAAGGAATCATGAAGACCGGATTGTAAACGGCCATCGCACCGAAGACCGCCAGCTTGTTGACGCGCGGATAGACAGCGATGAAGAGCGCTCCCAACAGGAGGTTGAAACCGGGGGTCGGCAGGATCGAAATAGCCGTACCGACCGTAAACCCGAGGGCGATTTCGTGGTCGGATGAATGGCCCGACAACGCCGCCTTCAGGCGCTCCTGGATCTGCTGCAGAGACCACATCTGGGACCAACGGGACGGCCGAACGACTACAGGAGAGGAACCCATTTCGATTGTCGCTTATTGAGATGCTCTCCCTAGGGTCAAGGTTGCGGACCGGAGGCGCCAATTCAGCAATTCGCCTAGTGCGGGTCTAAGAGAGGGGCGTGTGGGATCTAAGCGAGGGCCTAGGGCGCCCCCCCGAGCAGGGGGCCGCTGAGTTTTGGAATTGCGGAGTAGCCGGCTGCGCCACAGCGCCGGGGGAAAGTGGAGGGGGTCCGCGACTTGGAGCACCCCCTCCGCGTCGTAGTGCCTAGGCTGCGACGGAACCGTGCGGATCGATGACGAACTTGGTCGCCGCTCCGCGATCGAAATCTTTGTAGCCCCGAGGCGCGTCTTTGAGAGAAATCGTCTTCACATTGACGGCTTTGGCGATCTGGATCTTGTCGTACAAAATGGCGTTCATCAGCTGGCGGTTGTACTTCATCACGGGGCACTGGCCGGTGGTGAAGTGATGGGACTTCGCCCAGCCGAGACCGATCCGGATGCCCAGGTTGCCGATCTTGGCGTTCTTGTCGACGCCGCCTGGGTCTCCTGTCACGTAGAGGCCGGGGATGCCGATGCCTCCGCCCGCTTCGGTGGTCTCCATGAGGGCGTTGAGAACGGTGGCGGGCCGCTCAACGCCGGCGTCGGCGCCGTGGCCGCGCGCTTCAAACCCGACGCAGTCGATACCGAATTCCACTTCGGGTACGCCGATGATATTTTCGATCTGCTCGCCTAGGGTGGCCTTCTTACGGAGATCGACTGTTTCGCAACCGAAGCTCTTGGCTTGTTTCAGACGCTCGGGAATCATGTCGCCGACGATGACGCAGGCGGCGCCGAGCAGATGACACGACGCGGCGGCGGCAAGACCCACCGGACCGGCCCCGGCGACATAGACTATCGCACCGGGGCCTACGCCGGCGGAGACCGCGCCATGATAGCCGGTCGGGAAGATGTCCGACAGCAGAGTGAGATCGCGAATCTTCTCCATCGCCTGGGCGCGATCGGGGAAGGGGAACAGGTTGAAGTCGGCGTAGGGCACCATGACGTAGTCAGCTTGGCCGCCGACCCAGCCGCCCATGTCGACGTAGCCGTAAGCGGCGCCCGGACGCGCCGGGTTGACGCTCAGGCAGATGCCGGTCTTGCCGGCCTTGCAGTTCTTGCAGCGGCCGCAGGCGATGTTGAAGGGCACCGAACAGATATCGCCGACCTTGATAAATTCAACGTCTCTGCCGGCCTCGATGACTTCGCCAGTGATTTCATGGCCGAGAATCAGGCCCTTGGGCGCCGTCGTGCGTCCGCGAACCATGTGCTGGTCGCTGCCGCAGATGTTGGTAGTGACGACTTTGAGAATGACCCCGTGATGGCAGTCGCGCTGGCCCAGCGCGAGCTTAGGGAAGTCGATGGTTTGCACTTCGACCTTTCCGGGGCCCATGTAGGCCACTCCACGATTCGTTGCCATTGTTCTAACCCTCCTGGTTCGTCAACTTTGACGGGCGCCGGTGACATCGTAGGCGAACGAGGGATGAGAGTGCGAGCGCTAAAACGGAGAAGTGAAAGGATGTTTTCCCCACAATGTAGGCCCGGACTAGCGGCCGAATGAGAATCCCAAGCCGGTGCTGTACAACACATCGTTGGCTTTGCGCCCAGGAACGGGATTGCTCAAGTAGCGGTCGCTCAAGGCGACGTTCCAGGTCAGCCAGTCGGTGAGCGCCGTTATCGCGCCGAGATCGAAGTTCATGCGGTACTCGCCGGAATTCGACAGGTTGTTGAACATGCGGAAAGCTTGGGTCAGATTGGTCCTCGAGTTGAGCTCGAAGCCAAAATTGTTGCCCCAATACGCTTCCGCGGAGTTGCGGGTAAATGACGGATCCGGATCCGGCGAGAATTTTTCTCGGTTCCAGGCGCCGCCGCCGACCAGATCCAACGAACCCCTATCGCTCTTCCAGACGTGGTAGCCCGCGCCGGCGCCGAGGACGACTCGCAAGTCCAGGGATTGGAACTTGTCGTACTCATAGTCATTGAACGCGTTTAGGAAGACTTTGCCGGAGAGATTCCGGTTAAAAGCCCATCCGCCGCGAACGGCGTTGGCGGTTTGCTCATCGACGCCGTCGATTGTCGCCGACGACCGAATGGAGTTGAAGTAGGCCGTCGTGGTGCTGGTATTTGAAACTCGCGCGAAGTTGATGGGCGTTGTGATGGTCAGAGTCTCCGCGTTGCCCTTCGCGCCGGCAAACCCTAGACTGCCGTTGACTGTCCACAGGTCTAGCAGGCCCGGGTCAAGCAGGCGGTCATAAGCTTCTTGCTCCGCCTCATTGCGGAGTGCGACCAGATCGGCTGGCGCGATGGTCCGCGGCGCGCCGGGAACGGCAACTTCGATCTGGCCGGCCCGCGTCTGCAGCGTCGCCCGCACCGTCTGGTCGCCGGGCAGAACGACGTGCAAGGGAGTGTCGGCGGCTATGGATTCCACCTCGTCCCAGGGCATCGTAATGATTCCAAAGTGGGCGCTGTCGATGGTCAGTACGTCGCCGTCCTTCTTCACGATGGAACCGGTTACGCGGTCTCCGTTTTTCAGGACGACCTGGTCTGCCCACAGAGCGGTTACGGCGAGGAGTGCGATAACGGGCAAAAGAGCCCATCGCATGCACCGGTAGAAGAGAGTTAGGGAACTGAGATTTCTATTCGTCATAGGTATCGGGCCTAGTTAATTGCGATGTGCAGTGCAAAGACTTGCTCGGTCGGTAATGACGCTGCTGCGCTACAATCCCGCATGGCCACTGGACGCTGCTTGCATGCCGCTCAGCCCGCCGGCGCCGCGAGCAGCGCGGAGGCCGACTAACGCTAATGCATACGCTCCAGGAAGCTTTCTGGATGGCAGGCGTCCTCGCCGCCGCCGCGCTTGCTCCCACGATTATCTCATCTCGCTTGCTGCAACCCTGTTTGGCGGCGCTGCGCAAGCTCGCCCGCAACCGTCGCTGGGTCGTCGCGGGGATGTTTATCTTCGGGGTGCTGGCCTCGGCGCTGCTAAGCGCCAACGGATACTTGCCGCAACCGGTCATTCACGACGATTTCAGTAATCTGCTGGCTGCCGATACTTTCGCGAGCGGACGGCTGACGAACCCCGCGCATCCGCTCTGGCAACACTTCGAGAGCATGCACATCATTCAGCAGCCAACCTACATGTCAAAGTACCCGCCCGGCAACGGCCTGATGCTGGCCCTTGGGCAGGCTTTGTTCGGCGAGCCGATAGCCGGCGTATGGCTGTCTATGGGACTCGCCGCCGCGGCCATTGCTTGGATGTTGCAAGCCTGGCTGCCGAACTATTGGGCCCTGCTGGGCGCGGTGATCGCGGCATGCCGCTTTGCTCCGAGTTGGGGTGAGATGCATACCGGCGGGGCGCTGGCGGCGTGCGGCGGCGCGCTGCTGATCGGCGCGGTGAAGCGCTTGACTCGATGCCAACGCCCCGCATATGCCATATGGGCCGCCGCAGGGGCGGTCGTGCTGGCGAACACCCGGCCGTACGAAGGCCTGGTATTCACGGTCATTTGCGCGGCGTTTCTGACGGCCTCCCGGCCGGGAGTGAAAACCGCGTTGAAGCGGATCATCGCTCCCGCGCTGCTAGTGCTGGCCCCGGCAGCGATATGGATGGGCTACTACAACCAACGGATCACGGGCGACCCGTTGCTGCTGCCCTATCGGTTGCACGACGCGACTTACGCGGCGAACCCGCTGTTCCTCTGGCAACCGGATCTGGAGCGGATTCCGGACTATCGCCATCAATCCATGCGCGACTACTACGAGGGATGGGAGCGCCCGCGCTATCTCAGCAAGCGGGAGTTCCTCGGCTTCAACAGCTCCTTGGTGACGAAGATCTACGTATTCTTGCGATTCTACGTCGGACCGGCGTTGTTGATCCCCATGCTGCTCATGATCCCGCTCTGGCGCAAGTCGGGAATGGCCCTGCCGGGAGCCGCGGTGGTCGCGGTTTTGCTGGCTCTCACCCAGGCGCTCTATCTGCATCCGCACTATGCCGCACCCGTGGCGGGCGCGATGATCCTGATTGCGGT
>CAMPKL010000308.1 GCA_946887065.1 uncultured Bryobacterales bacterium | reverse complement strand
ACTTACGGCTCCGGATCTTCACGGCATGACGCTGCGCGAGGCGCTTGTTAAAGCATCGAGCTTAGGCCTGCGGGTTGATTCCCAGGGAGCGGGCGTGGTGGTGAGACAAAGTCCCGCGGCGGGAACGCCGATGGAAGAGGGCGGTCCGATACGACTGGAAATGGGCCGGCTTTCGGCCGGAACGGGAAGCGGGCGATGACCTTGGATGCCCTCCTGGTCAATTCCGAAACTCTGTCTCCCGCTCCGTCCATCCCCGTCACTGGACTGGAGTACGACTCGCGCAAAGTCGGCGAGGGCGCCGTTTTTTTTGCCTTTCCGGGCGAGCATGTCGATGGACATCGCTATGTGTCCGCGGCCCGTGCGGCCGGCGCGGCCGCCATCGTCAGCGAGCGCCCCCCACCCGCCGGCGACGAAGGCGTTTGGGTTCAAGTGAGTCATGGCCGGCGTGCGCTCGCCGCCGCGGCGCTTGTGTTTTACGACCATCCCGACGAGCGCCTGCGCTTGATTGGGATTACCGGGACGAACGGCAAGACGACGACGGCCCACCTGGCCGACTCAATTCTGCGAGCCGCGGGAAACAAGACCGGCCTAGTCGGTACGGCTGGATACCGGATCGGAGACCGTCGATTGCCGGCGGCCAATACGACGCCGGAGTCATTGGATCTGGTGCGCCTGTTGGTTGAGTTGGAGACGGGATCGGGCACTCACATGACGTTGGAGGCTTCCTCCCACGCGCTGGAACTCGGCAGAATTTCCGGGTTCCATTTCGATACTGCCGTTTTCACGAACCTGACCCAAGATCACCTGGACTTCCATGGCGACATGGATGCTTACTTCCGGGCGAAGCGCATGCTTTTCGAGGGCAACGGCCCGCGCCCTCGCGCTGCGGTGATCAACGCCGATGACGCCCAGGGCCGGCGTCTGTTGGAGATCGAGGGCGTCGAGTCGTTTTCGTTCTCCATGCAAGGCGCGGCCGATATTCGCGCGGTCGAGGCGGAGTCCAATTTCGACGGCCTCAAGATTCGCGTCGCGACGCCCCAGGGCGACGCCGTGTTGCATTCGCCGCTGGTCGGCTGGTTTAACGTGGCCAACATTCTGGCCGCGGTTGGTGTGGGGCTTGCACAGGGAATTGATTTGATGAAGATCGCGCAGGGTATTGAAAAGTGCAGCGCCGTGCCGGGGCGCTTTGAGATCGTACGCGAAGGCCAGCCGTTCTTGGTAGCGGTGGACTATGCGCATACCGACGATGCCCTGCGGAACTTGATTTCGGCGGCGCGTCGATTGGTTCCGGCGGGCGGACGCATCCTCACCGTGTTTGGCTGCGGCGGCGACCGCGATCGGACGAAGCGTCCGCTGATGGGCGCTGCTGCCGGCGAGTTGAGCGACAGGGTAATTCTTACGTCCGACAATCCTCGCTCGGAGGATCCGCTGCGCATTCTTGCCGACGCCGAAGTGGGGCTGCAGCGCGTTGACGCCGACTACATAAGAGAACCGGACCGGCGCAAGGCGATCGCGAAAGCCTTGAGCGAAGCGGCTGCCGGCGACATCGTATTGATCGCCGGCAAGGGCCATGAGACTTACCAGCAGGTCGGCGACGAGAAGCTGCCGTTCGACGATCGGGAAACGGCCCGTGAGTTGCTGCGGGAAATAGCGCACGGGAGACGTGCGGGATGAATTGGACTATCGGACAGGTCGCGGATGCACTCAGCGCAAGCTTCACAGGCGGCGGCGGACGGGTTGCGGGCTATTCGATCGACTCGCGGTCGCTGAGCCAGGGTGAGATGTTCTTCGCTGTCCGGGCTGAACGAGACGGCCATGACTTTGTCGCGGGCGCTTTTGAGCAAGGCGCGTGCGCGGCAGTCGTCGCGTTGGACTGGCCTGCTCCGCCTGAGCTCGCCGGTAAGGCCCTGCTGCGAGTCGCCGACCCGCGGCAGGCTTTAGCCGATTTGGCGCGGGCGCAGCGGCGTGCCTGGGGCGGATCTTTGTTAGCGGTGACCGGGAGCGCGGGCAAAACGACCTTCAAGGATGCGGCGGCCGCGATGTTGGCGGCGAAGTATCGGACTGCAAGAACCGCCGGCAATCTCAACAACGACCTAGGCGTGCCCTTGACGATTTTGCGGATGGCCGAAGATGCCGAGGTTGCAGTGGTTGAAATGGGCATGAACCACGCCGGGGAAATCCGCGGGCTAGCGCGAATCGCCGAGCCTAACATCGGCGTGGTCACCAACGTGAGCCATGCGCATGTGGGCGCTTTTGAGTCGGTCGAGGGCGTGGCCTTGGCGAAACGGGAACTGATCGAGGAGTTGGGTCCGCGCGGCACGGCGGTGTTGAATGCCGACGATCCGCGGGTGCGTTCCTTCGACGAGGTTCACAGTGGTCCGGTTGTGACCTACAGCGTCGCTGCACCCGCCGACTATCAGGCGACGGACATTGAGGCATTGCCGGGGGGCGGTTCGCGCTTTGGCCTGAAGAGAGAAGGCCGGGATACGGGGCTTGAGTTTCAGACCCGCCTGCCCGGCGCGCACAATGTTTCGAACATCGCCGGAGCGATCGCGGCGGCGGCGGTTCTGGAGATCGAACCGGCGGAACTGCAAACCGTCGTCGCCGAACTCCAGCCGGGCAATCATCGCGGGCAGACGCGGCGACTGGGCGGGATCACGGTTATCGACGACTGTTACAACTCCAACCCCGCGGCGGTCGAGACCATGCTGCGAGACCTGGCTAGCCGGCCTGCCGCGCGGCGCATCGCGGTCTTGGGCGAGATGCGTGAGTTGGGAGCGGCGTCGAAGGATCTGCATCAGCGAGTCGGAGTCGCAGCGGCGCAAGCTGGTCTTGATTCGCTCGTTGCCGTGGAAGGCGACGCGAAATGGATTGCCGAAGCGGCGGCGGCGGCAGGCATGGCCCGAGCCCAAGTGCGCTTCGTCAAAGATGCCGTAGCTGCCGGGGCGGCGTTAGTCGAGCTGCTCGCCGACGGCGACACAGTGCTGCTGAAAGGCTCTAGGGGCGTTCGACTGGAGAAAGCGCTGGAGCGAATGATCGCGTCCTTCGATCACGAAGAGGCTGTCGCGCAGGGGGCGGAGTGAGAAATGCTCTACTACCTGTTTTACGAGCAGCTCTTCCCGGCTATCAGTCCGTTCCGAGTCTTCAGCTACATCACGGTACGCACCGCATTCGCGGGTTTTACCGCGTTGTTCCTGGGGTTGCTGCTGGGTCCTTGGCTGATCCGCCGGCTGCAGGCGTTCCAGATAGGCCAACACATCCGCGAAGACGGCCCGGAGTCGCATCAGCACAAGTCGGGTACGCCGACCATGGGAGGCTTGCTGATCAACCTGTCGATCATTGTGCCGACGTTGCTCTGGTCGAATCTGACGAATCCCTATGTCTGGCTCGCTTTGCTGGCTCTGACCGGTTTCGGCGCTATCGGATTCTTGGACGACACGGCCAAATTTCGCGGCGAACGGAATCTCGGACTCACGGCGCGGGGCAAGATCGGGCTACAGATTTTGGTGACTCTGGTCATCGTAACGGCCCTGGCCTGGCTTTACGCACGCGGCGACTACGACCCTCAGCTGGTGTTTCCGTTCTTCAAGACGTTTCGGCCCAGCTTGGTGATCGGGAGCTTGACCGCCGATCCTTGGACTTTCCCGGCTGCGTTCTCGGTGCTGTTCGTCTTCCTGTTCTTCGTTTTGGTGGGCGCATCGAACGCGGTCAACCTGACGGATGGCCTCGACGGCTTGGCCATCGGACTGATGATCATCGCCGGCGGCGCCCTGACGGCGCTTTGTTATGTCGCCGGGCACGCCGAGATCGCCACCTACCTCGATATTCCGCGCGTGCCGCTGGCGGCGGAACTGACCATCTTCTGCGGCGCGCTGGTGGGCGCAAGCCTGGCGTTTCTTTGGTACAACGCGCACCCGGCGGAGATCTTCATGGGCGATGTGGGATCGCTGGCGCTGGGCGGGGCCATGGGCATGGTTGCGGTGCTGATCGGCCAAGCGATTTTGTTGCTTTTTGTGGGCGGCGTATTCGTGGCCGAGGCACTGTCGGTGATCTTGCAGGTCGGCAGTTACAAACTGCGCGGCAAGCGGATTTTCTTGATGGCGCCGCTCCATCATCACTTCGAAAAACTCGGCTGGGACGAGTCGCGGGTGATCGTGCGTTTTTGGATAGCGGGATTGATTTGGGCGCTGCTGGCGCTCAGCACTTTGAAGTTGCGATGAACGCATACGAAGGCAAGCGCGTGTTGGTGGTCGGGCTGGGCGAATCCGGCAAGGCGGCGGTGCGTTTTTTCCATTCGCGCGGCGCTCGCGTGACAGTCGCCGATAGACGATCGGCGGCAGAGTTAGAAGGTGCGATCGAGGAGTTTCGAGGATTGGGCGTCGAACTTGCTCTCGGCGAACACTCCCGAGACGTTTTCCTGGCGCAGGACTTGATCGTTCCTTCACCCGGGGTTCCCTGGGATCTGTCTCAACTAAATTCGGCTCGGGAGGAGGGAATCCATGTCGCAGGCGAACTTGAGACGGCTTCCAGGGAGCTTAGGGGACGCGTCGTCGGCGTCACCGGCACGAACGGTAAGACGACCACAACTTCTTTGATCGGGCACATCTTTCAAACGGCGGGAATCACCACCGAGATCGGCGGCAACATCGGCCGCCCTGTTCTGGATTTGGTCGAGACATCGACTGACTCGACTTGGAACGTTCTGGAGCTTTCCAGTTTCCAGTTGGAAGCGATGACTTCATTTCGCTGCCACATAGCAGTCGTATTAAACGTGACTCCCGACCACCTCGATCGGCACGGAACGTTTGATGGTTATGCCGCCGCCAAGGCGCATATTTTCGGACCGCAGCAAGCCGGCGACTTTGCCGTGTTGAATCACGACGATCCGACGTGCCGCACGTTTGAAAAGTTTGTTCAGGGCCGGACGATTTGGTTTAGCCGAACGCGGACGCTGGCCGAAGGCATTTGCGCCAACGAGGGATGGATCTTACGCGACGGCAAGAGAGTCTGCTCGACCGAGTTGCCGATCCGCGGAACGCACAATCTTGAGAATGCCTTGGCCGCCGTCGGCGCCGCATCGGCAGCCGGCATCGGCGATGGGCGGATTGCGCGCGGATTGGCCAGCTTCCAGCCTGTCGAGCATCGTCTGGAGTTCGTCCGGCGCCTCGATGGCGTCGACTATTACAACGACTCGAAGGCGACGAACGTCGACGCGGCAATCAAGGCGCT
>CAMPKL010000307.1 GCA_946887065.1 uncultured Bryobacterales bacterium | reverse complement strand
TACGCATCCCCAACGTGGGACAACTCTCGCGCAAGGAACGCGAAGAGTTCCGGCCCTATTGCATGGAGCGCGGCATCAAGGTCTTCGACGACGCCAAGGGCCTCGCCAAAAAATTTCCCGAGTCGATGGAAACGCTCGCCCAGCGCATCGGCCTCACCGACAACGACCTGCTGCTGATCGCCACGCTGGCCGAAACGCCGAAAGGCCCGAAGCCAGAAGAATCGACCCTGCAAGCCATCGGCGGCCTGCGCCTCCACGCGGGGCAGAAACTCAAGGACAAGCACGGCCTGCTCGACCCCAAGGACTTCCGCTTCCTCTGGGTCACGGAGTTCCCCATGTTCGAGTGGGACGAAGACGAGCGCCGCTGGTTCGCCGCCCATCACCCCTTCACCTCGCCGCACGAGGACGACTTCGGCAAACTCGAATCGCACCCGCACCAAGTGCGCTCGCGCGCTTATGACTTGGTGCTGAACGGCGTCGAACTCGGCTCCGGCTCCATCAGAATCCACCGCCGCGACATTCAGGCGTTGGTGTTCAAGTCGCTCGGCTTCTCCGAAGAGGACGCCCGCCACCGCTTCGGCTTCTTCCTCGATGCCCTCGAATACGGCACCCCGCCCCACGGCGGCTTTGCGGTGGGGCTGGATCGCCTGATCATGCTCCTAGCCGGCGAAACCACCATCCGCGACGTCATCCCCTTCCCAAAGACCGCCAAGGGCGCCGACATCATGTGCGATGCACCGAATACCGTGCCGACCAAGCAGTTGACCGAGTTGGGGATTGCGTTGCGTCGGCCTGTCTAGCAGCCTCAACACATAGTCAGGCCCACTCCAGGGTCACGAGTCTTTCTCCAATTGCTTGGCGATCAGCTTGGCAAACTCGGGAACCATCTGGGCCAGCGTGTCCAGAGTTTCGGCGGCGGAGCGTCCAATGCCCGCCGCCTGTTCCGATACCCTGACGGCTGCCAATCGCGGGCGCAGGTGAAACTGGTGAACAAGAAATTCGTCCGGCGTTTGCGCTTCGATGCCGAGCGGTTCCAACACCTTGGCGGGGAAGTGCTTGACGTTGAACGTGACGATCGTTTGGGCCCCTGCCTTCGTCGCCGCGGCAAGCACATGGCGGTCGCCGGGATGATTGGTCATCGAATCGATAAACGGCTCGTATTCGGCGATCCAAGCCTCTGGGAAATGCTCGCGGAGCTGGTCGATGAGACGATCCGCCTGCGGCTCGGTGAGGCCGATCTTTTTCAGGAGAGCCTTCCGCGTCTCCGCAATAATCTGCCCGGACCAGCAAGGCTGGTAGAACGAAGGGGATTCGGCAAACCGTAACAGGGTATCGCGCAAAGCGGCCGGGACAAGGACGCAGGCGTCGAGCAACGCCGCAAAGTTAGCCATCGGGATCGGGAATCTTGTCGTACACGCCTGCGTCGCTAGCTTCGCGCGCCATGTCCGTGATCGCCTTGCGGCGACTGCGGTCGCGCCGCTCTTTGAAGGCAAGTAGGTCTTTCAACAGCACGCGGCGATGCGTCCCCACTTTGTGGAACGGAACCTTGCCGTCCTCCAGCAGGCGCACGAAATACTGCCGGGAAACGCCAAGCAAGTCGGCTGCAGCCTGCGTCGTGAGTTGTTGATTGTACGGGACGATCGAGACGCCCTGCCCGCGCTTGAGGTGCTCCAACACCCGCAGGAAAAGCTGGTAAACATCCTCCGGAATCCGGCGCTGTTGCCCTTTCGGGCCGACAAGCTGAGCCTCGCCCGTCTCCATCATCTGACGGAGAAGCTCGACTTGTTCCGACTCAGAGTCGGGGATGAGCAACGGTTCGGCAACGGACATTGCGATAAGCCTCAAACGCTATAAACGCAACTTTATGATCGGCCCGTCTGCCCGGATTGTCAAGCTGGCCGATCTCGCGCGTGTCACTGATCCCAGCTGATCGGCGTAATGCGAGCCCGTCCCGGATAGCTCCGGATGGCTCGTAGGGTCTTCACGACCAGTGTTGGGATTGTCGCCGGCTCCGTGAACTTCGAGACAAGATCTAGTTCTTCAACACTGCCTTTAGCCAGTCCCACGCAGCGTTTCCGATCGCCGGAGCAAGGACCACGCTGTAGACGGCGATTCGTATCCGCTGCAGGAACAAGTAAGGCCTCCATACCGCGACAGCTGGCGTTCGACCGCCAGCATATTCCGCTGCCAGCAACCACAAGATGACAACGGCTGCGTCAGCGAGAACTATGAACTTGCTCTGAATGCCGATCCTGCGGAGACCCACCGTCACAAGCAAACAAACGGCGACTAGGATTGATGCCCATACCCATATGAAACGTCCCCTGTGCGCATCCTCCTCCGCACATGCCAACCGCGTTTCAAGTGACTCAATGTCCTTTTGCTTCTCGGCTGCGACCTTCTGTTGATCTTTCAGGGTCTTCTCAAGTGACTCGACCTTCTCTGCGGCGCAGGACAACTGAGTCGCTAGGCCATCTTGCTTCTTCTCAAGTTGCAAGGCCCGGTTCCGTTCTTCTTCCAGACTCGCCTCGAATCTTTTGTTGTCCTCTACTAGAGCCTCGCGGACAAGTTCGACCTGCTTGGATATGTCATCCTCAACCTTGAGTTTCTGGCGGAGTGCATCATTCAGAAGAATCCGCGTCGTCGTGTCTGGCGGTAGGTCGCCTATGTTCTCAAACGTGCTGAGTGCATTGAGTATTCTCAACGAGACCCGTTCCGCATCGCTGTCTTGAGCGGCAAGCACAGTCGGGAGGCGCATAGTGCTAAGTAATGCTTGCTCGAACTCGTCGGTTTGTGGAACCCAAAACTGTAGGAGTTGAGTCAAAGTGGTTGGGTGAAGGCAAATAGGCACAGCCGTAGAATTCTGTTGCTGCTTGTGCGCATCGAAGCCTAACAGGCGATAGTCGGCGGTGACGATCCAATAGGCTGCATCGACCGGGGACTCGACACGAACAGGTCTCTTGTCCTTGACCAAATGCCACAGAACCATATCGTGCTCGAGGCGTTCGTAGTTTTTCGCGCGTTCGCCGTATTTAGCCCGCTCGAATTCTAGCTGCTGCAGCAGGTCGTCGATAACATCCTGGCGTTTCCCATAGCCGCGGAGGTCTTGGCTGAAGATCTCGACGCCCTTTCCTCGTAAGATTGTCAAGAGGTTGTTGAGATATGGCTCGAAATAATCGGCTGGTGAGACTCTCGTGTCGCGCCCAGCAGCAAGTCTCAAGAACTTTTCGGTGATGCCTGAAATTCCCGACCCTGCAGCTTTGTCAATCAGCTGAGGTGAGATACGCATGTTGAGCACCGTCTCCTGGCTAGCGGTTATTGCTTTCTTCATCTCGTCGAGAGTGGGAAGCAACACTCGGAGGCGAATTGGCATCTCCTTGTCTATCTGTCTCACCAAATTGACCAAAGCTAGTGAACCTTCGTCTGCCGGGTTGTCATGAAGACCGAGTAGGGAGAAAAGGACGTTGGTATCGAAGAACAAGACAGTGTCAGGTAGCTGTGACGCCGATCTGACAAGCCGTTTAATCGTCTCGCCGTTGAGTCCGCCAGCCCGAACAACAAAATGTGCGTTCATCAGCCTGAGCACATACTTTCGGACGTCTGAGTTCGTGGGATTCAGGAAGTCACCCACGAGACGATGCAATTCAACTTCCTTGGAGGGCCCCGAGGAGTCAATGAAACCTCGCAGCAGCGGCATCTCAAAGTCGATGCCGCCGCCGGTGATTAGGTGGTAAGTGTTTGCTCCCATCTGGCTGACGGTGGGCAACAGGAACTCGCTATGAAGCGAACTCCACAACTGGATGGGATCGAGACTTGGGCAGATCTCCGCTGACAGTTGCTGAAACCTCTGCTTAACGCGGGCTTCCAGTTCCGCCGACTGAACCAGCGCTCGTTCGCAATTGTCCAGTTCATCTTCGCTTAACTTGTAACGACCATCCGTCAGGTGCAGGAGGCGACCGGCAGCGGAGAGGGCTTCTGCGTGGCGACGGACAACAGCTGTATCTACGGCCATCCGAAAGTCGCCGCTTAGGGTAGCGACTATATCATCGACTGTGAGGGCAACGCGATCTCTTCCGGCCCAAAGAGCGGTCAGCACAAGGCGCCCCATCGCTTGTTCCCACCAGCCCTCCTTGTTCAGCTCAATGTGGTGAACGAGAGAGACCAGTTCTGGCGATAACGCAGTCGAATTATTCATCGTTTCTACTCTTATTGTTGAACATCCCTTCAACTGTGGCCCTACTTAGGCCGAAGGTGACCGCCGAAGGAGCCGCAAGTGTCGAGCGGGCCTATGTTCTAGACATTCGATTCGAACCGTAGCCGAATCGGCCTGCAACTGGGATCTTTACGTTTCAAGAAGCCCCCTAAGATAGGTGTAATTCACATCGATATCGGGGCCCACAGGATTCTTGATTGTCGTTCGTCCCTCATCGAGAGTGGGGTCAAGAGTCGCGGTGACGTCGATCGACCATTCATGTGGTAGGCACACGCCAAAAACGGCAGGTGAATTGGCAGCGAAGTTGAGCTTGAGTTTCAACTCAACAAGTTCGGAAGTTTCGTTAAACACGTAGTCGCCGTCATACTTCCCACCAAACGGGTCAGCGCCATAGGCGCGGCCGCCTTCCAGAATCAAGACTCCATAACCTTCGCCAGCAATGGAACCGTAAGCCACACTATAGATCCCTTCTCGCATTTTGTTCTCCTTTCTCTTGAGCCGTTTCAACTCTTCCTGACGCACGCTTTGCGGCGCAGCGCCAAGGAGACCGAGGTACGCTTCGACAGGACCGGGGACTTCCCTTTCGCCCGACATCCACGATGAGACCGCCCGGGGTGTTAGTCCTACCAGGGCAGCGAGGTCTGCCTGTGTCAGTTCTAGGCTGGTGAGGATGTCCCGCAATTCCGCACGGCTCATACACGAAGTTCTATCATAAAACGAACTTTGTGTAAAGCTGTACCCAGAGCAGCTAGTTCTTGTGCGGTGGCGGTCTTCTGGTGAGGGCCTCCGCCTGCTGGTCGATCATCTTTCGAAAACTGAGAAAACTGAAACTGGAAAACGGGGAAAACCGGGGACAGGCTACAGATTTTGCGTGGCAGAGACCTCCTGGTTGAGAGCCTCCGCCTCTTGATCAATCATCTCCCGGGTAATCCGGGGGTTCTCGATCTTGGCGTTGCCGCATGCGAAGCTGCGGCGCTCGGGGGCAGGAAGCCGGCAAGTGTCAACGCCAAATAGAAA
>CAMPKL010000306.1 GCA_946887065.1 uncultured Bryobacterales bacterium | reverse complement strand
CCGTGCTCGGTCCAGCCAAGGATCTTATGTATTTAGGTGTAGCACCCTGTGTCAAGGGTTTCGGGTGTAGTTTTAGGCTAAGTGACTGATTTGTTTGGCAAAAATAATTATCACAACCGGGTATTTCCTAGATGCCGTAGAAAGCTCCTAATTCGCATATGCTTGTTCCGGCTTTCTATTCGGACTCCCCATGAACGATGCCGGCTAGTCGCGGTGCGATTTAGACGGCGTTTGCCGAATCAATCAAGAACTTGCGCAGGCGCTTCTCGAGAACCTGCTCTTCTTTTAAGCAGCACTCCCACAACGTGATCACGCGCCAACCCAGGCGGCGCAGCCGGCGAAGATTGCGTTGGTCGCGTTCGATGTTGCGCCCGATTTTGGTTTCCCAGTAGGTGCGGTTCGAAGCGGGAAGCGCAAGCGCGAGCAACCTTTGTGCCCATGCCAAAAGCAGCCGTGGACAAACACGACGGAGTTATAACGCGGCAAAACGATATCAGGCTTGCCCGGCAGATCGGCGCGGTGCAAGCGAAACCGGAACCCTTGGCGATGCAGCCAGCGCCGCACGAAGAGCTCCGGTTTCGTGTCCCGTCCGCGAACTTTGCTCATCACGCGGGAGCGGGTCTGTTTGTCGAATACGTCCGCCAAGCCGCCAGCTTAGCGGGCCGGGGGCTAGTCGTCCAGAACGAAAGTCACTTTCAGGATGACTCGGTACTCAACCGCCTTGCCGTTTTGAATCACGACCTTTTGGCTCTGTATCCAGGCCTCGGTGACGTTGTGCAAGGTCTTCGACGCTCGAGCGACGCCAACGGCGACGGCATCCTCGAAGGACTTGGGGGAGGACGCGATGATTTCAGTAACTCGTGCAACGGACATAGAGAATCTCCTTTGGCCTTGTAGAGTAGCGGAAAGCGGAGATAGTTTCGAGCGCCGCTCCTGGTCTCCGGGGCTATACTGTATACCGCTATGGCTAAACACGAAGGTTCAGAATTTGTATGGTTCCTGGCCGGCATCGCGATCGGTCTGGCCGGGGCGCTGCTGACTGCCCCCCAAGCGGGAGAAGAAACGCGCCGACAACTGCGTGAACAAGCCGCGCGAGGCCGCGAGCGCCTGCGCGAAGCTCGCCGAAACGCATCTGAGCGCGGCCGGGAACTGGTGGACGAAGCAGCGGAGTCGGGGCGCAAAGTCTTCGAGCGAGGCCGTGAGCTTTACAAGTCGGGCCGCAGCCTTGCCGAAGAGACGGCCGCCGAACTCGCCGATGCGCCCGAACCATTGACTGAACGTGCTAGCGACACCGCGCCAGGGGCCTAATGTCTAAGGATCGGCGGCGAGAATCCGATAAGTTCAGCGAGGGGCTTCGGCCTCCAAGCGCTATGCACTTAAGAACCGCCCAAAAGCCGAAACCAAGCAGGATTGTCACTTCCGAGTCTTGGCTCACCAGCCTTGCGAAACTTGCCGAGAGAATGTCTCCGCCCAGGCCGCGTACGCAAAACAACCAGGCTTAGCATCGAGCCCCTTGGGCGGAGCGCTAGAATGAGCCGCAGATGCGCCTCGCACAGCGATTGATTTGGCTGGCGGTCTTCGCCGCACTGGCCCTGTCGGCTGCTCCGTTAAAGCTCTACCTCAAGAGCGGCGCGGACATGCTCGTACGCGAGTATGAGTTGAAGGAAGACCGCATACGCTACTACAGCATGGAGCGCAGCCAGTGGGAAGAAATTCCGGCGCGGCTCGTCGATTTGGAGAAGACCGAGGCTGAAGCGGGACGTCAGAACAGACGCCTTGAGTCCATGCGCGCCGAGTCCGCCGCGGAGCGGTCCGCCGAGCGCAAGGCCCGCACGGAACTCCACAATGTGCCTGTTGATGACGGCCTCTATTGGTATAAGAACGATCAAGCGACCGCCGTCCCGCAGAACGACGTCATCGAAGAGAAAAGCGGGAAGCGCAAACTGTTGCGAGCCATTGCGCCGATGCCGATCATCGCCGGCAAGCGGAAGATTCTGATCGCAGGCGAATCGTCTGAATTCGCGGTCGACGAAGCGGCGCCGATCTTCTTCATTCGCGATACGAGCATTACTTATTTCGGAATCGTCAAGCTCGCCCCGGAAAAGGACCAGCGTCTGGTTCAGATCATCCAGAATGCCGGCCCCGACAACCAGCTATTCGAAGAGCAGGAAGAAGTCGAGGTATTCCGGCAGCAATTGGCTTCGGGCGTCTACCGGGTTTGGCCGACGGCCCCTTTGCCCGCGGGTGAGTACGCGTTCATCGACTACACGCCCGGCGAGGGCGACATTAGAGTTTGGAGTTTTTCCGTGAAACCGGCTGCAGGCGAGTAGTCTGATACGCTGGGGTACTTCTCATGCTGGTCCCCGAACCTTTTCTCCACTACGTCGCGCACTACATCGTCAAACGCCTTTCGCAGGGTCATTGCGAGATCAAGGATCCCAAAGCCGCCGAGCGCGTCTTGGAGCAGGTTCTTGCCGCCGATTTTCGAATCGAAGACGAAATCAACAGCGAGGCACGGGAACTTCTCAACCAGTATTCGGACTACATGAGGACGAACGAGATACCGTTCCACGAAATGTACAACCGCGTGAAGAAGAAGATTCTTGCCGAGCGCAAGTATATCTCGGCGGCGACCACCGAATCGCCTGATACGCGAAAGAGCAAGATAGCGCGCGACAAAATCAACGACTTGTCGCATCAACTTGCCGCCCAGTTGCCGCGTATTCCCGGCCTACGAGTGCTCAAGGGATGGAACAATGCTCGCCTGGAGATCACCAAGGACCTGAACGACGTCTTCGGCGTTGAGGAACAGATCGACAAGAAGGCGCGCGCCATGATTTCCAAGCAGCAGCGCAACATCGTGGAAGGCGGTCAGGAGTGGAACGTGCTGCACCGCCGTTACTACGAGCAAGAAATGCAGCGCTTGGGGGTCAACCTGTCGCCCCCAGAGCAAGCCAAGGCCTGACTGCGGCTCCGCTCCGGTGCTAATCTGATCGCGGAGACCATGAATAACCCTCTGCTCAAACGATTCCCTGGCGTCATCGGATTCCCCGTCACGCCCTTTAACGACGACGATCAACTGGACGAAGCGGCCTTCCGTTCGAATCTCGAATTTATGGCCGCGCACGAGTTCGCGGCGCTGTGCTGTTGCGGGTCGAACGGGGAGATGCCCTCGTTGACGCTGGAGGAATATCGCCGAGTCGCCGCGGTCGGCGCAGAGACGACGAAGGGGAAGATGGGTCTGATCCTGGGCGTGGGCCAGACGTTGCACACGGCTCAAGCGATGGCCCGGATCGCCCGGCAGGCCGGCGCTGACGGCATCCTGCTTGTCTCGCCCTATTCGAATGATCTCAGCGACGAAGGCTTGGCCGACTACTACCGCCGCGTGGCCGGGGCCGCCGAGATTCCGGTTGCGTTGTACCAGACGAAGTGGAGCGGCTTGATCTCGCTTAGGCTGTTCGACTTGTTGAGCGATGTCGAAAACATCTCGATGGTCAAGGACGAGAACGGTAGCATCTCGCATTACGTGAACGTCCGCGAACGTTTCGGCGACCGTTATTACTGGATCAACGGCATGGCCGAACCTTTCGTGCCCGCGTATTGGAATTTTGGCGTTCAAACGTACACGTCGGGCCTGGCGTGCTTCATGCCCGAACAGACGATGCAGATCGGGCGGGATGCCCGGAACGGCGATTTTGCGGCTTTGAATAAGATGCTCGACGAAATTGTCACCCCGCTGTACCAGATACGCAACCGGCGGCCAGGCTACAAGTGCTCGATGATCAAGACCGCGATGACGCTTTGCGGTTTGCAGGGCGGACGGGTTCGCTCGCCGCTAATTGAAATGCAGCCCGAAGACCGGCGTGACCTGGAAGCCCTGCTGGAAAAGGTGGGGTTGCTCAAGGCGGCAAGCATATCGAGATGATTCGCCGCGCCCAGCAACTGCTGCTCGCCGCCGTGGTTGCCGCGCTGGCCTGGGGCTGCTCGCCCAAGCTGCAGACCGACGCCTCGCGGATGCCGGTTGACGACGAGGGCCGCCAGCCGCTGCGAATCGGGCGTGTCGTCAAGAAGCGTCAGATCGCTCCGGTCATGAGCGTGGCGCATGCCGATTGGCTGACTCGTCCCGACCGGGACGCGCAAGAACAGCCGGATCGGGTGGTGCGCGAACTTCAAATTGCGCCGGGATCTACCGTTGCCGACCTCGGCGCCGGCGTGGGCTACTTCACTTGGCGCCTGGCCCGCGCGGTGGGCGACCAAGGCAAGGTCATCGCGGTCGATATCCAGCCAGGAATGTTGGAACGGCTGAAGCAAAACCTCGCCGAGCGGGACATCCACAACGTCGAAGCGGTGCTGGGGGACGAAGACGATCCGCGCCTGCCGACGGGACAAGTCGACTTGGTTTTGCTCGTGGACGTCTATCACGAATTGCAGCAACCGGCGTTGACGATGGAGCACGTGCGGCGGTCGCTGAAGAGCGGGGGCCGCGTCGTGCTGATCGAGTACCGCAAAGAAGACCCTTCGATTCCGATACAGCCGTTGCACAAGATGACGGTGCGGGAAGTGCGCGACGAGTTAGAGCCCATGGGATTCAAATTCGTTGAATTGAAGAGTTTTCTGCCCACGCAGCACATCATCATCTTCACGGCTTCGCGCTAACGCCTGTGCAGAATCCGGCTGACATCACTCTGCCTGTTGAGGGAAACGTCAACGGCGCCGTTCGCGTGATCGCTTTCGAGGATCTGCAGTGCAAGGACTCGGCAGCTTGGCGGCGGATGCTCGATGATATTCTGCTGCCGCGATTCTCGGAATCGGTCGCCTTCGCGCCGCGCGACTTTCCGCTGGAGAGACATGTTTGGGCGATGCCGGCTGCGACCGTGTCGCGGCGGATGTCGCTAATCAGCGCCGTGCAGTGCCTGGATTTTCGCCGCTATTGCTACGGTCATTTGGCTGAGATCACGGCTGAGAGCTTTCCCGAGAGGATTGTCGCCTACGCCGAGCGTGCCGGCCTGGACCCCGAAGACATCTCGATTTCGGCAAGGAATCCGGACTTTCGGAAGGCGGTCGAGCTCGACATTGGCGAAGGGCGCAGTCTGCAAGTTGTCCGCACGCCGACGGTGATCATTGGTGAGGAGCGTTTTGTCGACACGTTCGGCGCCGGGCAAGTGATTGAGGCCATCGATAAGGCTCTGCGAAGCTAGGCTGCCATGGAATATTCGCGCCCGATCGCAATC
>CAMPKL010000305.1 GCA_946887065.1 uncultured Bryobacterales bacterium | reverse complement strand
GCGCAGGAGTCACCCTGTTCGAGGCGTTGAAAGCGCACAAGGAATTGGCCAAGCAGGGAATCGCGATCCGCGTGGTGGACTTGTTCAGCATCCGCCCCGTGGACAAGAAGACGCTGGTCGCCTGCGCCCGCGCCACGGGCGGCAGGGTCGTTACCGTCGAAGATCACTACGCGGCGGGCGGAGTCGGCGACGCGGTGCTGAGCGCCTTAGCCGAAGAAGGCAATATCAAACTGAAGAAACTCGCCGTGCGCGAAATCGCCCGCAGCGGCCAGCCGGACGAGTTGCTGGAGAAGTACGGCATCTCCGCGAATCACATCATCAAGGCGGTCAAGTCGCTGCTCTAGCCGCCCTCTGCTGTCCGCCCCATGTCAACGGGACGCCCGTCGGGGCCGCCACTGTCCGCCCAGGTCCGTGGATGTCCACTGATGTCCCGCTGGGTCCGGCGATTTATGGCGATGGCGATGGAAGGGTGTCACTCCGCCCGAAACCAACGCTTATACAAAGTTTAGATGAGTTTATGTATATCGTATAAACTGAACTAAACTTGCTACAATCGGGGCCGTGGACCCTATAACCAATCCATATTCTCCCGGAGCAGGGACGCCCCCGCCTGAACTGGCTGGGCGTGACGAATTGAGGGAACAGATTCGCATCGCGATTGCCCGCCTGAAAATATCCAATCCCGCTAAGAGCTTGATAATGGTTGGCTTACGTGGTGTCGGGAAGACTGTTTTACTAGAGCAAATGCGCAGGGATTCTTTGGCCCAGGGTGTCCACTCAGTTCGCATAGAGGCTCCCGAAAACCTCTCGCTACCAGCGCTGCTTGCTCCACAACTTCGCCAGATACTCTTACAGTTGAGCTTGAGTGAATCAGCAAGGGATACAGCGAGGCGGGGCCTCAAGGCGCTTGCTGGGTTCGTTCGCGGGCTGAAAGTCAAGTATCGAGATATTGAAGTTGGTTTGGATTTCGATCCCGAGCCGGGTCTTGCAGACAACGGGCAACTCGAAGGGGACCTTTCATCGCTACTTGAGCAGGTTGGGCTCGCGGCTAAGGCCGGAGGGACTGCAGTTGTCTTGTTCATCGACGAACTACAGTATGTAAAGGAAGAACAGTTCGCCGCGCTAATATCGGCGCTCCACTACTGCGCCCAAAGCCGCCTGCCGCTCACAGTCGTCGGAGCTGGGTTGCCACAGTTACGCGGCCTCGCCGGGCAAGCCAAATCTTACGCGGAGCGCCTTTTCGACTTTCCGATGATCGGGGCACTGCCCGAATCCTCAGCAAGGCTGGCGATAGTAAAGCCGGCAGAAGATCGGGGCGTCATTTTCGAGCCTGACGCTGTGGCGGCAATACTCTCGCAGACTCGAGGTTATCCCTACTTTCTTCAAGAGTGGGGTAAGCACACTTGGGATGTGGCCAGCGCAAGCCCCATCACCAAGGCCGATGTACTTAGGGCCTCTGAGACATCTGTAGCGGCTCTAGATGAAAGCTTCTTTAGAGTTCGTTTTGATCGTTTGACGCTGGCAGAGAAGAAATATGTTCGGGCGATGGCCGATCTTGGTCCTGGGCCGCACCGGTCTGGCGACATCGCCGAAAGGCTTCGTAGACGGTCCCAGTCCCTCGGGCCTTGTCGGAGCAGCTTGATCAAAAAGGGAATGGTTTGGAGCCCAACATATGGAGACACCGCTTTCACGGTGCCCCTCTTCGATGAGTTCATGATTAGGACCATGCCGGGAGAAGACTGGCTAGACTAATCGCGCCTACGCAAAATTGGGAACCTGAGGGACGAGAGGAGCCACTCACCATGCCTCGCCGACAGAAACACATGGCGGCGGACCGGGTTCGGCCGGTGGTCACGATGGAGCCTCAGTTCCGTGCGCGCAAATCGCGGCCGGTCATCTCTTTGGGCTGCTCGACGCCCATCAAACCGAGGATAGTCGGCGAGATGTCGCGCAATGATCCGCCTTCGTGCAACGGTCCCGCGTAATTGCTGGCCAAGATGAACGGCACCGGGAAAAGCGTGTGGTAGGTGTGCGGCAGGCCGGTGACGGGGTCGACCAGCAGATCGGCATTGCCGTGGTCAGCGGTGATGATCCACGCGGCGTCGTAGGGTTTGAGCGCGGCTTCGATTTGTCCCAGGCAGGTGTCGACGGTCTCAATCGCCTTAACTGCAGCGGGAATGACGCCGGTGTGCCCGACCATGTCGCCGTTGGCGAAGTTGACGATAATGACGTCGAAGGATTTGCTCTCGATGCCGCGCACGACGACGTCGCAAACTCCGGCGGCGCTCATCTCGGGAGCTAGATCGTAGGTCGCGACGTCTTTGCGAGAGGCGACGACTTCACGCTCTTCGCCTTTGAACGGCGTCTCCTGGCCGCCGTTGAAGAAATACGTGACGTGGGGATACTTCTCGGTCTCGGCCGTGCGCAAATTGGTCAGCCCGTTGGCTTCGCAAACCTCTCCAAGAACGTGCGCCGGGAAATGCTTCTCGATCACGACCGGGAACGTGTACTTCTCGTCGTACTCGGTCATCGTCGTGTAGTGCAGGTTCTTAGGCGCCTTGTTACGCGATGGCCGCTCGAGCGTTTCGGAGGTGAGCGCCAAGGTGATTTCGCGGGCGCGGTCAGCGCGGAAGTTAGCGAACAAGACTGCGTCTCCGTCGCGGATCTGCGCAATGGGCACGCCGTTGGAATCCGTGATCACCACCGGCTCGATGAACTCATCGGTGACGCCGCGTTCGTAGGAACGCTTGATCGCTTCCACCGGATCGGTTTGCTTGATGCCCTGACCCAGCACCATGGCGTCGAAGGCTTTCTCAATGCGCTCCCAACGCTTATCGCGGTCCATGGCGTAGTAGCGGCCCGAGACGGTGGCGATCTTGCCGAGGCCGATCTGGTCGAGCGCGTGCTGCAGTTCAGCGATGAATCCGGCGCCGCTCTCGGGGGGCGTGTCGCGGCCATCGGTGAAACAGTGCAAGTAGACTTCGCGGACGCCCTGCTTCTTGGCTAACTCGACGAGCCCAATAATGTGGCTGAGTTGCGAATGGACGCCGCCGTCGCTGCACAGCCCGAGAATGTGCAGGCGGGTCTTGGCGCCGTGTTCCATGGCCCCCCGCAAGGCCGGGTTTTCGCCGACATTCCCGCTGGCGATGAGTTCATCGATGCGGGTGATCTCCATCTTGATGATGCGGCCGGAGCCGATATTGAGATGGCCCACCTCGCTGTTGCCCATTTGTCCCTCGGGCAAGCCGACGAAAGGCCCGTCGGTGCGGATCAGAGTGTGCGGGTACTTCTGCCAGAGGCGATCGAAGTTGGGCTTGCGGGCCATGGCGACGGCGTTGTTTTTGGGGTCGGGATTGTGTCCCCAGCCGTCCATGATGGTGAGGACTACAGGTCTTGGTCGAGCCATGAAATTTTATTATTGCAGCGTCCGATTGCGCCGCCGGCGCGATGCGGATAGGTTATCCGCGGCGATGGTAACGGACCAAGCGCTTGATTCGTCTCGATTTGAGGTGGACGTGTGTCCGCGAGGCAAGTTTTCGTCGCCTGGTTGCGATAACGAGACTGGACGCTCGTTGGACTAGGCCTTAAAATAAGCAGGGTCATTTTGGTCAATGTTATGAATATTTTGCGGACTCTTGGCTGTCGTCGGTTAGCGCAAATGCTGATCGTGGCGGTTGCGTCTCTGGCTTCGGCCGGGCCGCTATTTGCGCTCGATGGAGAAGCGCTCCCGACGCTGCAGCAGTATTGCTTTACCTGCCATGGCGACGCCGCTTCGGCGGGCGGCCTGAGTCTGGAGCGGATTTCTAAGCAAGAGTCCGTCGCCGCCAGCTTCCAGCAATGGGAGAAGGTAGCCGAAGCGCTGGAAACGCACAAGATGCCCCCGGTCGCGATGCCGCAGCCCTCGGATGAGCAGCGCGCCCAGGTCGTCACCTGGATTCGCTCGGAACTGGATGCCTATGCCAAAAAGCACGCGGGAGACCCAGGCGAGGTGACAGTCCGGCAGCTGACGAGCGCCGAGTATGAGTATTCCGTCGAAGATTTGACCGGTCTTGAATTTGACTTTGCTCGGGTGTTCCAAGGGGAGGCTGTCGGCGGCGAGGGCTTTTCCAATTTCGGCAGCGTGCAGTTCATGGCCGACGCCAAGCTGGAGCTTTATCTCAGCGCGGCCAAAAAGGTTGCCGATCACGCCGTCATCGGCGCTGGCCCCCTGGGCTTCTTCGTCGATCCGGGGCTGAGCGGCTCCGAGTTGTCCGCGGTCGATCGGATTACGAAGATCTATGAGCAGAACGGCTTCCGCGCCGCCTCCGGCGAGGGCGGACGCCCCTACGGGATGGACCGTTATGGTCAAGCATTCTTTGTCGCCTGGCAGTACAAGCATCGCAAGGCATTGGGCATGGCCCGGGCGACGATCGCCGATCTTGCCGAGAAGGAAGGGGTCAGCACTCGTTTCGTCGAGCATGTTTGGTCGGTGATGAACGCGCCGGAGCCGAGCTATCCGACTTCGAAGATCGTGGACCTGTGGCGTGCATTGCCCGCTCCTGGGGCCAACGACGTTGCCGAAGTCACCAAGGCCGCTCGCGCGGGCAGCACGAAGGTTCAGGAAGAGTTGATCTTCTGGCCCCGTTGGCTGCTGGGCGCCGGTGAACTGGCCGCGGGGGGCGCCGGCGACGAACGCGCCTTGGTGCTGACCGCTGCCGAGTTGGAAGCGGCGACTGAGAACAAGTTTAGATTTCAAAGCCGGCTCGGTCGCGACGACCAGCCGAAGGTCGTGATTTCGGTTACGTCTGCTAATCCTGGCGCCAAAGACAAGCCGTACATCGTTTGGAGCGGCGGAGTCGTTCGTTTCCAAGCGCCGCGGCCGCCGGCGACTCCTGGTGCGGACGGGCAGGCCGCCCAGCCGGAGCAACCTGAGGAGCGCCGAGGACCTGGGCCGGGCATCTCGTTGCGAGAACTGCTGGGACCTGAAATAGCCGCGAAGATCGGCTTTGGCAAAGGCCCTAACGGCGAGCCCATCGATGCAGACTCGTTCGTGACTGCGAGCGAATCAGAGTTGGAATTTGAGGTCCCTGTTCCGGAGGGCAGCCGCGGCTTCTCGCTGCAAATCGATGGGAAGGCGGCATTCGCCCCCGACAGCGACGCAGTCCTTCGGGCGACGATTTCGAATGGCGCGGAGCGCGGACGTCCGTCCTCTGCTCTGCTGGCGGATCCGAACGGCGCCGGATACAAGGCATGGA
>CAMPKL010000304.1 GCA_946887065.1 uncultured Bryobacterales bacterium | reverse complement strand
AGGCGAGGATGATCGACGAGAGTGAAGACGACGCCGCGTGAATCGTCCGGCGCCTTGGCCAGACCCGTCTGCAGCGAACTCAACATTCCGAGCCGATGGTCCGGGTTGAATGCCGAGACGATGGACGGGGACTCGGGCAAGGCGGCTTCGACCGTCTTGGCATCGCCGCCCAGCACGACGATAACCGGTTCGCAACAAACTGCGAACGTTTCGATGAGCCGTGCAAGGAAATTGGAATCGGCCAGGGGCAAAAGAGCCTTGGGCCGTCCCATGCGCGTCGAGGAACCCGCGGCCAGGATAATGCCGGGGAGTTTCACGACGCCGAGGATGCTGCCGGCAGGCTCATCTCGTCAGCCTTGGCTTGCAGCACCTTGGGCACGCCCGAGGCGAAAATCGACTTCGACAAGGGATGCCAAGAGGCGGCCGGATTGTGCCGCTTGTGGATCATCTCCGCGACGACGGCCACGGCGATTTCCTCGGGGAGGTCGGCGTCGATGTCGAGGCCCATGGGAGCGTGAATACGGCTTAACGATTCGAGCGGCACGCCGTCGGAAAGCAGGCTTTTCACTACTTCGATCGTCTTGCGTTTGCTGCCGATCATGCCGATGTAGCGGACGTCCTGCTCGACCGCCCAGCGCAGGACCCGCATGTCGTCGCGGTGTCCCCTGGTAACGATGATCAAGTAGCAGGCCGGGTTGACCTCTAGCTCAGCGAAGGCCTCTTCGTACTCGACCGCCAGGGCGGCATCCGCCTCGGGAAAGCGTTCGGCGTTGGCGTAAGCTTCACGGTTGTCGACCACGACGGTCCGGAAGCCTGCCTGGGAGGCCACCTTCGAGAGGCTCTTGGAGATGTGTCCGCCGCCGAAGATGATCGCCCGCGGCATGGGCAAAATGGGCTCCACGTAAACCTTTAGCGTGCCGCCGCAGATCAGCCCTTCGTCGTACGCGGCTTCTTGACCCAGGTTGAAGTCGAGCATCCGGGGCGTCTCGCTGGCGATGACGTCCTTTGCCGTTTGCCAGACTTCCGCCTCGGTGCAGCCGCCGCCTATGGTCCCGACGATCGATCCGTCCTCGCGCACCAGCATTTTGGCGCTGCGGAAGCTGGGGATCGACCCTTCGACGTTTACGATTGTCGCCAGCGCAGCCTTGCGGCCTGAGCGGCGAACTGCCGCCAACTCTTCGTAAACATCCATCGGCCTCGACATGTCCAGATCATTATAAGGATATAGCGCGGTGCGGACTCGATAACCGGTTTTCCCGGCGAGAATCGGGGAAAGTGTTACAGCTCAGGCCAAAAAATAACTTTTGCTGAATCTTTTAGCTGCTGATACAATCCTCAAGAGTTTACTGTCTGCGTTGAAGTAGAGGTCCTCCAAAGGCCCGCGTGTGTGAGTTCCCTGCGGCAATCCCGCTCTTCTCCCCCCGTTTGCCCCCGACCGCTAGTCTTCAGGCGCCTATTTTGGAGTTTGTTGGACGTGAAGAACATCTTTGTTGGAAACCTAAGCTACGAAGCTACGGAAGAGGAAGTCCGTCAGCTATTTGAACAGTTTGGCACCGTGGACCGGGTTAGCCTGATCACGGATCGTGAAACTGGCCGCCCCCGCGGATTCGGCTTTTGCGAAATGCCGAACGATGAAGAAGGCGATGCCGCGATCGAGCAATTAAATGGAGTGACGCTGAGCGGACGCGCATTGAATATCAATGAAGCGCGCCCACGCGCTACCGGCGGCGGCGGAGGAGGCGGCGGCGGCGGACGCGGCCGTGACCGAGGCGGCGATGGCGGCGGCGGCGGCTTTGGCGGACGGCGCGAGCCGCGTTGGTAGTCCCCCGCTCCTGAGTTTTGATTCCACGCCCACCGCCTTTCCCACGAAAGGCGGCTAAGGCTAGTTCGACTTCACAGTTGGATTATTGAAGAGCTCCGGTCATGCGGGGCTCTTGTCTATTCGTCTGAGGTGATGTCCCGCTTCAACGTCGGGCGGTCGCTTTCGGGATCGGCCTGTTCCTCGTCGTCGTCCTCGGGCATGTCGATCGTACCCTCGCCCGGAGACCGGCGCAGCGTCGGCTTGTCTGGGTCTTCCTCAGCGTTCCTCATGCGCCGGGTCAGTTTGTTGAGCCGTTCGCGCACATTCTGGAACTCGCTGGTGTTGACGGTGTACTGCGGTCGCGCCGGCAAAATCTCTCCCATCGAATCCTGAATCAACTCAATACGCTTGCCGGTCGGCGGGTGCGAACTAAAGGCCTTCACAGCGGCGCTCTTCTTGCGCTTTTGCTGCGCTTGGATTCTTTCGAAGAAGGTAATCATCGAAGTCGGGTCGTAGCCGGATTTGTAAAGGTATTGCAACCCGAGGAAATCCGCCTCTTTTTCGTAGCCTCTTGAAAACTTCAAGAAGGTCAGCGGCACCGCCAACTGCACGCCTTGATAGATGCCGTAGCCGAGCCATCCGCCGGGAAGGAAAATCGCCAACGGGATGCTGGCATAGTTCGCAATCTGGCCTTTGGTCGCCTGGCGCGTGCCATGACGGGCGGTGACGTGGGCGATTTCGTGGGCCATCACGCCGGCCAACTCCGACTCGGTCTCCGCCAGCTTAATCAGACCGGAGTTAACGAAGAAGAATCCGCCCGGAAGCGCGAATGCATTGACTTCATCGTCATCCACGACTTTGATGGTGAACGGCACTTGCGCGTCGGAATTGCGAACGATGTTCTGTCCGACGCGATTCACATACTCGGAAATCACGGGATCGTCGATGATCTTTGCGTTGCGCTCGATTTCCGCCGCTAGCTCCCGGCCGAGCCGGATTTCTTTCTCAATCGAATAGAAATTGACGCCGCCATCGACGTCGCGGTCGCCGATTTTGTCGACATCCTCTTTGTCGCTTTTGGGATCGCGGGTCTGTTCGACGACGGGCGCAGGCCCTGAAGAAGGTTCGGCCTTCGCCGTTTCATCGGATTGAGCCGACAACAGCGGAGTGCAGAGGATCAGGAGTGTAATGAGGCGTTTCATAGCTCAAGCAGCGCCCAGAGCAGACCCGGAACTACTCATTCGACGCACGCCAGCCCCAGAAGTTTCAAGCCGTTGCGGCGCCGGGAGTTAAATATAGGTTAACCCCTGCGCTGGCCGGCGGCAGGTTCTTCTCTGAAAAAGACAAGGAAAAACGCCAAGACTAACGCGGCGATCCCTGCCGGAATCAGCCAAATGGAACGCCAGTCGACCAAGCGCAGGGCTTCCAGCGTTTTCGCTGTCCGTAGCTGCTGAAGCGGCTCGACCCCAGGGTCTCCCGCCGGCAACTGGGAAATTTGTGCGGCCAGGTCCTGCGCTTCAGCGCTGGCCGCGATCGACGCGGCGGGAGTGTACTTGACCTCGATTCGGCCCCCCACTTGGGCCCCAATGAACATGCCCAAGCCGAGCGTCAGCATGGCCAGCAATCCCTGCGCCTGCGAGCGTATTTCCTTCGGCGCCACGTGATCCGTATAGATCTGGCCGGTGACGAAGAAGAAGTCGTAGCAGATCCCATGCAACACAATGCCGCCGATCATCATCCAGGCAATCGCCGCCGGCGCTCCCACGGCGAACAGAGCATAGCGCGCGATCCAGGCGACCATGCCCACAGCCAGCATCTTCTTCACGCCGAGACGCGCGAAAAAGAGCGGCATCAGCAGCATAAAGCCGACCTCCGAGACCTGTCCCCAAATCATGGTGCCCGTAACGTTTTCGATGCCTGCTTGCTGCACCGACCGGGCGGCCAATTGGTAGTAGAACGCCAGCGGGATGCACAACAGGAACGAGCTAATCAGGAAGATGGTGAACGACCGATTCTTCAGCAACTGCAACGCGTCAGCGCCCAATAGCTGAGCCGCGGACACCTTTCGACCGCGCGCCGGAGGCGGCGTGTGAGGCAAGGTAAACGAATACAACCCCAGCACGATGGCGGCGCCGCCGCTAAGCCAGAACATTTCCACGCGGTCCTGCCAGCCGATCCACCCCAATAGAAAACCCACGAAGATCCAACCCAACGTGCCGAAGACGCGTATGATCGGGAACTCCTTCTTCGAGTCGACGATGTGATGCATGGCCAGCGAATTCGTCAGCGCCAGGGTAGGGAAGTAGCAAAGCGTGTGCGCCAGAAAAACTAAATTGATGATGTCGGGACTTGCCGGCGACTCCGGATTCATGAGTAGGGTCGATCCCGCCATGAACAGGCCGCCCAGGATATGCAGCACACCGAGCACCTTTTCGCTTGGGAAAAACCGATCGGCGATCATGCCCACAAATAGCGGGGAAACCATGGCCGCAATCGGCCCAACCGAGTACGTCCAGCCAATATCGGCGCCATCGAAACCGATGTTGCCAAGGTAAAGCGGAGCGGAGACGTACCAAGCTCCCCAGATGAAGAACTCGAGAAACATCATGACCGCAAGGCGCAAGGCCACAGGACTCATAGAGCGCCAGTATACGCGGTTGCGGCGAGGACTACTGTATGGCCGGGTCCGACTCGCTGGCCGGCTGGCCGAAGTTTTGGCGAATGACGTTGGAGTGGTCCGTATAGAAATGCCGCGTACCGGTAGACTCCGCCTGCGGGTCGGCATTGACGGTGTAGCCGGAGGGAGTGCCGACCATCGTGAATACGTAACCGGACTGCAACCCGACCGCTAGGCCTTCAGGGATCAAATCCGCCGCGGCCGGAGACGCCGCGCCGCTGCCCGGAGGCGGCCCCAGTTCATTCAACGACTGCGCGTAACGCCCGTACGTCGAAAAATACTGAATCTGCGTCGTATTGATCGTATGCAGACTGCGAATCGCCGCCATCTCATAGGCCGCTTTGCGCGCCTGCGTCAATTTGGGGATCGCGATCGCCGCGATGATCAGAATGATCGCAATCACGATGAGCAACTCAATCAGTGAGAAGCCCCTTTTCTTGTCTCGGTTTCGAATCACGCTAGTGCCGCCTTCTCTCTAGAGTACTGACGAACGAGTCCCGCTAGAAGTGCAGGCAAGTTTACGCGAACCAATCTTCCGCGTGCAAATCCACGAAGGGGTCGTCGTAGAGATGGGTGTAGTCGCGATAAACCCGGTCGATTTCAGCCTTTTGCCGTGCATGGAGCCCCACGTCGCCGTCGAGCATGAGCACTTGCTCAATAAAGTCTTGGCGGCGAAGAATTTCCAACACTCCCGTGCCGGAATTTCCCAGCACGGCGCTGCTGACGTCCGCCGCCTGCATGGCTAGTTCCATGTACTG
>CAMPKL010000303.1 GCA_946887065.1 uncultured Bryobacterales bacterium | reverse complement strand
CCAAAGACGCTGGCGAAAAGATTGGCCATCGAATAGGCGCCGAGCTCCGCGTCAGCCGAAGCCTGCTGAGCCCTCTTGCGAGCTGCGTGGAAGTGATCGACGACGCGTGAGGTGACGATGAGATTCACCGAGGCGACGACGGCCAAGGCGAGGCCTTCAGGCAAGACCTCGTAGACATCTCGCGGAGACCAGTCGAAGCCGACGAACGGCGGCAGGGATGTCGGCAACGTGCCGAGTTCATTGCCGCTCCATCCAAAAATGAAGGCCACTACGGCGCCGGCCAGAACGCCGATCAGGGGCGCCGGCGATAGCGGGAGCCTGCGGCGCGCCGCCATCGAGACCACTACGACGGTCACGCCGATGACCAGGGAAGCGATCTGAGCATCGCCGAGCTTTTCGAGAACCCGAGGCAGTTGCAGCCAGGGAGCTCCGGCGCGGGCTACTTGGACGCCGAAAACGGTGGGCAGTTGGGTGAGCACCATCATGGCGCCGATGCCGCAGGAGAAACCGGAGACGACGGGCGCGGGGGTTTTGGCGATGTGGCGTCCGAGCTTAAGGCTCGAGAAACACATCATGAAGATGGATGCCACGATTGAGACCTTGGCGGCGCCGCCGAGACCTTGGCGCTCGAAGGCGGCGGCGATAAAGGGAACCGTGACGCTCGATACGCCGCCGATGAGGACGGGGTTGCGCCCCATGACGGCGAGGACCGGAGCGGTCAGAATTGACGTATAGACGCCGAGGATGGGCGGAAGGCCCATCAAGGCCGCCAGCGCAAGACCGTATGGCAGTGCAATGAGAGCGGCGACCAGCCCACCCATCGCATCTCCGCTCAGCGCGCCCCAACTGTATTGCGGTCGTCGAAACTTCAAGTTGAGAGATCCCCTTCTGGCTTGAGGAGGGAGCGGCCGGAGCCGCTCCCTTTTTTCGAAGAGAACGCAGACTGCTACGACTGCATGACCTTTGTGAAGGCGACCTTGAACTTACCCATCTCTTCCTCGGTTCCGATGGAAACCCGGTTCCAGGTGGGCCAAGCGAGCCAAGGCCGGCCAACGAACACGTTCTCGGCAGCCATGGAGGAGATAAAGTCCTGCACGGGCATGCGTACGTCGATCATCAGCTTGTTCGAAACCGACGGCGTGTATTCGTAGCCCATCTTGTCGAGGAAGGACTTCACGTCATCACGGATCGCGGCCGTTTCCTTCTTGCGAGTCGGAATTAGTTCGGCATCGAGGATGCTGGCATGCGCAGCGGCCATTCCGGTGACGGGCATCGCTCCCGAGGACCAGACCTTCATTTTGGCCAGAATCTCGGGCTTGGCCATGGCGAAGCCGGCGCGAATCCCAGCCATGCCATAGATCTTCGAGAATGTGCGCAGCACCATGACGTCTTCGCCCTTGGCGATCAGATCGGAGCCGAAGGGCTCGTCGGTGTAATGCAGGTAAGCCTCATCGAGCAGCACGATGGAGCCTTCGGGCTTGTTCTTGAGCAGGTACTCGACTTCCTTGCGAGGCGTCACGGTACCGGTGGGATTGTTGGGGTTGCAAACGTAGATCAGGCCGGCGTTGGTCTTCTTGGCGGCAGTGACCATGGCCGGGATGTCGTGGGCAAAAGAGCCCTTGAGGAGCGGCACGCGGGTGACCGGTGCGCCGACGGCTTCAGCGGCGCGCGCGGCGGCTTCATAACCGGGATCGACGGTTATCAAGCCGCGTTGTGGCGAGACGAAAGCCATGACGCCGTGATGGAGACCGAGGCTGGAGCCGGCGTAGGGGACGATGTTCTCAGACGTCAGTCCCTCCATCTTGGCGGCGTCCTCAAGCATGCCGTAGGTCTCTTCGTATTGATAACGGCCGCCGTCCTTGGCGACCTTCATCAGGGCCTCGAGAGCCGCTGCGCTGGGACCGGCTGGATTCTCGTTGGAGTTGATCTTCACGGCGCCGGGGGGCAGACCGCCCGCGATGCGCGATAGCTGAGCGTGCGCCATGGAGCCTTCGTTGTAGAAGGGCATGGCGGCGCCGGCCGTCAGAAGGGAGAGTACCCGTCCGAAGTGGCGACGGCTAAATCCGCGTTCTAGCAGATCGGATTGTGCTTCTTTTGAAAGTGTCATTGTTCTCGTCCTCTACCTACCACCATTTCCTCATCAAGCCAGGCGGGGCGAGCTAACTCGCCCCGCCCGCGTTTGCTGCTACCAGATGAACCGGAGGCCAAGTTGAATGAGCCTCGGGAAGTTGCGTTGTTGAGAGATGGTTCCGAAGCGCGAACCGCCTACCTGGATGTTGGGCGACTGGAACTGCGGAGTGTTGAATGCGTTGATGAACTCAGCGCGGAACTGAGCCGTTATGGGGTGCGAATCGTCGAAGAGCGTCACGCTGCGGAATGCCGAGACGTCCCACTGGTTCAGCCCAGGGCCGGTCATGCCGATGGTCCGCGCCGCGTTGCCGAACTGGAAGCGCGAGGCCGACGTGAATGCAGCGGGGTTGATGAAGTTGTTGAGCTTGTCCGTAATCGGACCTTCGACTTCAGGCGAGACGCCCGTCGCGTTGGGCCGCTGGATGCTGTACCCGAGCGGCGAGTTGAGGTTGTTCGCTTGACGAACGTTCAGCGGGAAGCCCGTCTGGTGAGTGGCGACAAAGTTCATCTGCCAGCCGCCGGCTAGTGCGCCCGCGATGCCGCCGCCGTTCAACATTTGCTTGCTTTTGCCGAACGGAAGCTCGTAGCTGAAGGCCGCGACAAAACGCAACGGAGTGATGTTGCTGCTGGGCGACCATTCGGCGGCCAGATCGTACGGATTCTGCGGAAAGAGCAGGCTACTAGCCAGATCCGAGACCGAGTTGCCGTCGCCGAAGGAACGGTCGAAAGCGCGCGCCCAAGTGGCCGAAGCCAACAAGGACATGCCGTTAGAAGTTTGCTTTTGGACGCGGACCACGCCCGAGTCGTACGAGGCTTCATTCGTGTCGGCGTAGTACTGGTTGACTGCGTTGAATGCCGCGAAGGGACGCAGGAGTTGGTTAAGCGGAACCTTCGCCGTGCCGACGACGCCGGCGCCGCCCTGCCCGAAGAACGGGTTGGCGACCGCAGTGGTGAGTGCATCGCCTTGTCCGAAGAACTCGGGCGAGAGCGCGTTGATATTGAAGGCTCCGGAACCGATGGCGCCGTAGCCCAAACGCGTTGAGCGGGAGCCGATGTAGGCGAGCGTCAAGTTGACGCCGCCGGGGAGCTCATGCTGAACGTCGACGGAGAACTGTTTGATCAGTCCGCCGCGGCGATCGGGGTTGGCGTAGCCGATGGACTGACCGATGCCCGTCAGAACGCCCAAGCTGTTGCCGCTCGGTTGAATGAAGCCGTTCGGGAACGGGTTGCCGAGAGAGTTGGAAGGCGTGTTGCCGCCGTTGGTGCTGGCGATGTACGGCGTGGTCTGCGTGTAGCCGATCGCGCCGACGCCGTCCGCCGAGTTCTCCACGCGCAACGGCGCCCAGAAGAAGCCGATGCCGCCGCGGATGACTGTTTTGTTGCTGAGCTTGTAGGCCGCGCCGAAGCGGGGTCCCAAGCGCAATCCTGTGTCGCCCTGCTCCGTCGGAGCGCCGTCGACGCCCGCGAAGATCAGACCGCCCTTGGCGGTAGTGTCGGCGTTGGAGATCGGATTGATGAGGGACTCGTCGAAGTCCACGGTGAAGTTGTTGTTCTCTTCGCGCAGGCCGGACTCATACTCGAGCCGCAGGCCCATGTTCAAAGTCAAGTTCGAGCTCACCCGATAGTCGTCTTGAACGTAGCCGGAGTAGTAGTTGACGTAGCTGAGGACGGGAGTGCTCAAGGTGACTTCGCCCTTGAACGGAACGCCCAGCAACAGGCTCGCGATCTCCGATCCGGTGGCGCTTGCGGTAGTCGGCGAGAGGCGGGTGAATGCGTCGTCGAAGTCGAACTGCCCTGAACCCGAGGCGCCGGGGTTGAGGAAGTCTTGGTGGATCTGGCGATAGTCGAAGCCCACCTTCAGCGTGTGCGAGCCCATGAATCGGGACGCGCTCGCCAAGAAGTTCTGCGAATAGAACTTGGTGTCGTTGATGCCGCCGCGGCCGAGGTCGGCGAACTGTTGAAGCACCAACGATGGGAATCCGTCGTACTGAACGCCGTTGACGAACGAAGCGGGCAGACCCAGATCGGCTCCGCTGAACCCGCCGACGTTCGAGACGTTGGTGGAGTAATTCGGGAAGCGGTTGAAGCCCCAGCGAACGCTGACGACCGTCGTCGGGTCAGGCGTCATGATTGCGTTGACCTGCGTCGTGTCGGCTTTGCGATAGAGCAGAGATCCGCCGGAAGACGCCGGATAGCCCATGTGCGGCGCGCCCGGTTCGGTGCTGGTGTAGTGCAGGTAGGATGCGTTCATCCGGAAACTGGGCAGGAACTCGTGGTCGGCCTTGAAGGCCATCTGACGGCCCTTGTCGTTGAAGACGACGTTTGAGTTGAAGTTGTCCTGTCCATAGGCGCGGCCGGAGACGTTCGGCGCGGCGTAGTAGCCGGCCGCTCTCAAGCCGACTTGATTGATGGCCGTGGACGGCAGAATGTTGTTGGCATAGGGCGTGCGCGTCACGCTGCCGTCGGCGTTAACGATGGTCGAGTACGGATCGTAGATCGTCCGCAGGGAGCCGTTGGAGTTGAAGCTGCTGGAAAAATCGCCGACGCGCTCCAGGCCGGTCGGGACCGCGAACGTCGCCGTGTTGCTGCTCTTCTGGTCGTAGCCCTCGGCCGCGTAGTGAAAGAACGTCTTGTTACGGCCGTCGTAGAGTTTCGGAATCCAGATGGGACCGCCGAGCGAACCGCCGTAGTTGCGGTAGGGAGTGTCGGGTCTGTCGCGGCCGGCGAGGTTATCGAAGAAGTTGTTGGCGTTGAGTTCCTTTTCGCGCATGATGCCGAAGCCGGATCCATGCAGAACGTTGGTTCCGGACTTGAGCGTCGTGTTGAAGGTTCCGCCGCCTGTGCGGCCCATTTCCGCGTCGTAAGTATTCGACTGGACCTTGACCTCGGTCACCGCCTCGATGGTCGGAATGATCACGGCACGGTTTTGGGTGTCGGTAATCGGCACGCCGTCGAGGTAGTAGTTGTTGCCGCGAACGGGTCCGCCGGCGATGGTGATCTGCGAGGAACCGCTCTGGTCCTGCATGCGGTTGAACATCGGGTTACCGCTCGGGACGACGCCCGGCGTGAGCGCCGACATCATGAACGGGTTGCGTCCCGAGTTGGGAAGCTCCGCGATCTTCTGGTTGTCGAGCAG
>CAMPKL010000302.1 GCA_946887065.1 uncultured Bryobacterales bacterium | reverse complement strand
CTATTGCTCCGCCCCCGCGCATGCGGCCGCTCCGAATTTTTCGGTTCCGGTGCAGCAGTTACAGGACGCTTGGTTGGAGTTGGCCGCGGCGCAGCCCTCGACGCGCGTGATCGCCGGCGATGAGACCGCCCGCCAGTTCGATATTGAGACGTTAACGCCGCTGGTCGGCTTTCCGGATACGATCACGGTGCGGTTTCTGGAGACGCCCGGCGGGGGCTCCACGATGGCCATTTATAGCCGCTCCTATTACGGCAAGTCCGACTTCGGGGCCAATAAGAAACGCATCGATGCCTGGCTAAGGCAAATAGCCGTTAGGCTGAGTTGAAACGGCTGATATGATGACCATGGCTTTGTTCTGAGAACCGCTATGAAATCAGGCGCACTAACCCGACCGGGACTCTTCGTCGCCCTCGTTCTGGGCGCGATGTTGCCGTTCCTCTTTTCGCAGTCCCGGGAGGAGCGCCAGAAGCAGTTCGAGGAGGCCACACAGTGGAACATCCTGCGGCCGGTGGTGCGCGGCCAGCGAGCCGCCGTCGGGGCGGGAACGCCCCTCGTGACGGAAGCGTCGATGCGCGTGTTGCACGCCGGCGGCAATGCAGTGGACGCGGGAGTCGCCTCGCTGTTTGCGGGCGGCGTGAGCGAGTTTTCGCATTTCGGATTCGGCGGCGAAGCGCCGATCCTAATCCGCACGCCTGAGGGCAAAGTGATCAGCATCGCCGGAGTCGGTACGGCTCCGAAACTGATGACGCGGGAGTTTTTCCTGGCTCGGCGCGGCGCGGCCGGACAGTCCGAGGAAGCGCTTCGCAGAGGAAAGGAAGAAGGGCCGATTCCGGCCTACGGAATCCTGCCGACGCTGGTACCGGGCATGGTGGATGCCGGGTTGCTGGCGCTCAAGGAATACGGCACGCGGTCCTTTGAAGAAACGATCCAGCCGGCATTGGAGTTGGCGGACGGTTTCCCGATCGACAACCAACGGGCGGGATCGATCGCCCAGGCGGGAAGATTCTTGCAGTCCTTCCCGACCTCATTAGCGGTGTATGCGCCGAACGGCAACATCCCCAGGCCCGGAGATATTTTCAGCCAACGCGACTTAGCGAAAACGCTGCGAAACATGATCCGCGCCGAGCAGAGCGCGCTGGCCGCGGGCAAGAGCCGCGAATTAGCGATCGACGCCGTTCGCGATTATTTCTACCGGGGCGCAATCGCGCGAGAGATCGGCGATTTCGTAAAGAAGAACAACGGACTGCTGCGCTACGAGGATATGGCGGCATTCCGGCTTGAGGTGGAAGAGCCGATCGTCACGACCTTTCAGGACTACGAGGTCTACAAGCCGACTTTCTGGACGCAGGGCGGCGTGATGCTGCAGGCGCTGAATATCCTTGAGGGCTATCCGCTGCAGCAGTACGGCTGGAACTCGCCGGAATACATCCACTATGTCACCGAGGCGTTGAAGCTGGCCTACGCGGACCGCGACACTTGGTACGCGGATCCCAAGTTTTTCGACGTGCCGAAAGAGTTGCTGACGAAAGCGTATGCCGCCGAACGGCGCAAGCTGATTAGCGACACGCAGTCCTCCAGAGAATTCCGTCCGGGGCAGTTCTTTAACAGAACGCCGCCGCACCCCTCTCGTTATGACGAGAACTGGCGTCCGCTGACGGATGCGCTGGCGTCGCGGGATACGACCGCGCTGGCGGTTGTCGACAAGGACGGCTGGATGTTTTCGGCGACCCCGTCCGGCGCCTGGATGCCTTCGGTCATAGCCGGCAGCACGGGCATTCCGTTGGGACAGCGCGCGCAGAGCTTTTTCATGATCGAGGATCATCCCAATGTGATCGCGCCGGGCAAGCGCCCGCGGATCACGCTGACGCCGACGATCGTGACGCGCCGCGGCGCGCCTTACATGGCGCTGAATACGCCGGGGGGCGACCAACAAGATCAGGCCCTGCTGCAAGTGTTGCTGGATTCGATCTTGTTTGGCTTCAATGCGGAAATCGCCGTTGAGGCCCCGCGCATTCAGACGCGTCATCTCGTCGCCAGCTTTGACGACCACGCGATGGACCCCAATCTGCTCTTGCTGGACGAACGCATCCCCGAGAGCGTTCTGCAACGCTTGTTGGAGCTGGGCCATGACGTCGAACGCCGCAGCCGTTGGGACTCGGGCGCCGCGCCTGTCGCCCTGAAGGTGCTTGAGAACGGCGTGGTAGAAGCCGGCGCCGATCCCTACGGCTACCGTTACGCGGACGCCTGGTAGACCTCTATAACCGACCGAATCAGTTGGCTATAATTGGGCTCTTGCCCAATTATGGGTCCCCTAAAACATGAGTGAAGCAAAACGTTTTCCTAACTACATCGCCGGCGAGTGGGTCGAAGGCGGCCAAACATTCGAGAACCGCAATCCCGCGAATCAGGACGATCTAGTCGGTCTATTTTCCAAGGGCACGGCAGCCGATGTGCTGCGGGCCGCCGACGCCGCCCAGGAAGCTTTCGCCTCCTGGTCCAAGATGCCCGCTCCGGCACGCGGCGCCTTCCTGTTCAAGGTGGCCGACATTCTTGAGAAGGATCTCGACGGCCTGGCCAAGGAGATGACGCGCGAAGAGGGCAAGACCTTTCCCGAGGCGAAAGGCGAGACGATGCGCTCGATCAACATCTTCCGCTACTTCGCCGGTGAGGGATCGCGCATGGGCGGCCACTTGGTCCCCTCCGAGCGCCCCGGCGTGTTCATGTGGGCGCAGCGCAAAGCGATCGGCGTGGTGAGCCAGATCAACCCGTGGAACTTCCCGAGCGCGATTCCGGCCTGGAAGTTGGCTCCGGCGCTGATCGCCGGCAACACCGTGTTGGTCAAGCCCGCTTCGGCGGCCCCGTTGTCCGCTTGGCGGATTGTTGAGGCTTGCCACCGAGCGGGCATTCCCAAGGGTGTGGTGAGCTTCATTGCCGGATCGGGCGGCGAAGTCGGCAACGCGATGGTGGACGCCGAGCCGGTTAAGGCCGTCTCTTTCACCGGTTCGTGCGATGTCGGTCACGCCTTGCACGCCAGAGCGTCCAAGAGACGCTTGCGGATTCAGTTGGAGATGGGCGGCAAGAACCCCACCATTGTGCTGAACGACGCCAACCTGGGCGACGCGGTCGGCGCGGTCGTCAACGCCGCGATGTTTTCGACCGGCCAGAAGTGTACGGCGACCAGCCGTGCGATTGTCGAAGCAGGCATCTACGACGATTTTGTCGCGGCCACGGTCAAGGCCGTCAAGGCGCTGAAGGTCGGCGACGGCCTCGAAGAGGGCGTACAGATTGGACCGGCTATCGACAAGGGCCAACTGGACACCGATCTGAAGTACTGCGAGATCGCCAAGGAAGAAGGCTGCAAGATCGAATGCGGCGGCAGGATTCTCAATGAAGGCCCGCTGGCCAAGGGCTTCTTTTTTGAGCCCACGGTCATTACCGGCGTCAAGAATTCGATGCGCATCGCCCGTGAGGAAGTGTTTGGGCCAGTGCTGGCCGTGATCAAGGCCAACGACTTCGCGGAAGCGATGTCGATCGCTAACGATACGGAGTTCGGCCTATCGGCGTCGATTCAGACGCAGAATACGGCGCGGGTCTTCGAGTTCATCAATAACATCGAGGCCGGTTTGGTGACCGTCAACCTGCCCAGCGCGGGGGTCGAATATCAGCTTCCGTTCGGCGGCACGAAGGGCTCCAGCTTCGGCCCGAAGGAACAGGGCCCGGCGGCGCTGGACTTCTACTCGGATTGGAAGACGGTTTACCTCAAACCCTAATTCAGGCTAAAGTTTCGACGCGATCAACACCGGGCGGGCGCGCCGAGCGTCCGCCCGTTTAAGTAGGCAAGTTCAATGAAACTCACACAAGTGCATCAGGGCGACCGGCTGGTCGCGGCGATCGTGGAAGGCGACAAGTACCGCCTGATTCCGGGCCAAACGACGGCCTCGCTTATCGTGCAGGCGGAGATCTCGGGCAAGCCTCTGGCGACGATCGCGGCGGCGCTGGCGGTAAACAAACTGATCGACGCCGAGGCGGGTATTCCGATCACGCCGCCCGAGGTTTGGGGAGCCGGCTGCACCTATGCGCCGAGCGCGGAATTCCGCGACACGCAGGTCGGCGGAGAGGAAGGCATGTACGCCTACGTGCACAACACCGACCATCGGCCCGAGTTGTTCGAGAAGGGCGGTTCGCGGGTTTGCGTGGGCCCGGGCGAAGGCATCGGCATCCGCAGCGATTCGAAGTTCACGGCGCCCGAACCGGAACTGGTGCTGGCGGTGAATTCCAAAGGCGAGATTCAGGGCTACATGTTGGGTAACGATGTATCGGCATGGGACATCGAACGGGAGAACGCGTTGTACCTGCCGCAGTCGAAGGTTTTCGATCGCTGTGTGGCGCTGGGCCCGGTGCTGGTGACGCCTGACGAAATCGCCAATCCGTATGAGTTGCAGATGACCTGCACGATTCAGCGCGGCGCTCAAACAACTTTTTCCGGAGCATGCTCCACCAACCAACTTCGTCGTAAATTTGAAGAGTTGGTGAAGTATCTTTTGAAGTCGAACACGGTGCCCTCGGCGACGGTTCTGTTCACGGGTACGGGGATCATCGTCACGCAGGAAGCGGCGCTTCAGCCGGGCGACGTAGTGACGATCTCGGTGCCGGAAATCGGGACTCTGGCCAATCCCGCGGTTATCGTGTAGACTCGCCCGCACGAGGCTTAGGCATGAGCTACGAACACGCTAAGAACGATCCGATCGCTGAGGCGGAAATCGTCGTTACCCGCGCCGAGGAAGAGGACGATGCCCGCGATCCGCGACTTGTTGAGCTCTACCTCGACACCGATGAAATGTACCGCTGGTACGAGGAAGACGCGGCAACCGACATCGTCTCGGACTCGCTTGTCGGGGCTCTAGAAGAAGCCGCCGGGGCCTGGGACGGTTTCCAACTGGTTGAGTTGCGCGGCCGCAGCGTCGAGCCCGACGAGGAAGTCGAAGAGACCTACGCGGCCGACGAGATTGCCGAATTGGCGGACGAGTACGGCGACGATTAGCCCGTGCTCAAGTAGGCGAAGCGCAGCACGAAGAGTACAGCGAGGGCGTGGACTAACCAGCCGGCCTCTCGGCCCTCCCCTTTTAGAATCTTCAGCGCGTCGAAAGCGATTACGCCGATCGCCAGCCCGTTGGCGATGGAGTAGGTCAACGGGATTGCCAGCAGCGTGAGAAAGCCGGCGATGCCGACGCTGGAGTCGTCCCAATCAATCTCGCGGACCATTGTCATCATCAGCGCGC
>CAMPKL010000301.1 GCA_946887065.1 uncultured Bryobacterales bacterium | reverse complement strand
TGTTCTGGATCTATTGGCCCATCCCGGTGCTGGAGATGCATCGCACCGAGCCAGGCCCCAATCTGCATCTGATCGGTATGTGGGTCAGCTTTGGCGCCGCCGCGTTCTTGGTGGCGATGTTCTCGGGAAAGATTTCAGAACTATTGCGCGAGCGCGAGGCCTCGCTGATCCAATTGCAAGAAGAGTTGGCAAAGAAGGACCGGCTGGCTTCTTTGGTCACGCTGGCTGCCGGCGCCGCGCACGAGTTGAGTACGCCGCTCGCGACGATCGCCGTCGTAGCGAAAGAAGTCGAGCGCTACGCCGTTCAACAAACGGACGAAGAATCCGAGGCCATTGACTCCCTGGCCGCGGACAGCAGGCTCATTCGCACGGAAGTCGAACGCTGCCGACAGATCCTGACGCGCATGAGCATGGAAGGCGCCGAACCGGCGGGCGAAGCCTCGGTTCCAGTTCAAGTCGGTGATCTGATCTCGACCACGCTCGCTGAGTTCGGTCCGAGCAGCCGGATCCGTACCAAGATCGCTGAAAGCGCCGAAGGCGCGACGCTTGTCGTCCCGCGCCGCGCGGTCGAGCAAGCCCTGGTCGCATTGATCCGGAATGCAGTGGACGCGAGCGCGAACCGCGCCATGGTGACTGTCTCCGCGACCGTCGACGGCGGTCTGCTGCAACTGCTCGTCGAAGACGCAGGCTCGGGCATGACGGAGGAAACGTTGCGGCACGTCGGCGAACCGTTCTTCACCACCAAGGAACCCGGCAAGGGCATGGGGCTCGGCGTGTTTTTAGTGCGTACGCTGGCTCATCGTCTGGGCGGCGGATTGACCTTCGAGTCGGCCGCCGGCCGCGGGACGCGAGTGACCTTTGAGGTACCGCTGAGATGAACCAACCGGAACGAGCCGTGTTGGTTGTCGACGACGACGAGATCTTTCGCCGCCGCCTGGCGCGGGCCATGGCGTCACGCGGTTGGGAGGCGAGTGAAGCGGGAGACGCCGACAGCGCTCTCAAGAAAGCGGCGATTCACAGTCCCGATTTGGCGATCGTGGACTTGCGCTTGCCGGAGACGGGCGGATTGGAGATCGTTCGACGCTTACGGGAGCTGGACGATACCATTTGCATCATCATGCTCACCGGCTACGGCAGTATTGCGACGGCGTTGACCGCCACCAAACTGGGCGCCGATCACTACCTGACCAAGCCGGCCGACGCCGATCAAATCGTGCAGGAGTACGAGCGGATCGCGAGTGGTCAGGAGGGCTCCACCGAGACTCCGGAAGAGGTGCAGGTGCCGAGTTTGGCGCGCGTCGAATGGGAGCACATCCAGCGCGTGCTGGCTGATTGCGACGGCAACATCTCCCAAGCGGCCAAGCTGCTTGGTCTGCACCGGCGTTCGTTGCAGCGGAAGCTATTCAAGTATCCGCCGACGGTTTAGAAGAGGAACAGACCGGCGGCGTTATGCTAAAGCGGAGTGATGCGCAGAGGGCTGAATCGATTGGCGTTGACGGCGGCTGTAGCGCTGCCCTTGATGGCCTTTCCGCAGGATTTCGCTTGCGAGAATGCCGAGACTTGCACCGAGGCGCTGAGGATGGGAGTGAAGGGTTCGCTCGAACGGCTGACCGCCCTGGCCGAAGGCGGCGACGCGGCGGCGCAAGTGAAGTTGGGATTCTATTACTTAGGCAAATTCAAAACTCCAAGTCAACCTAGCGGCGATAGCTGGCTGCAGGGGACCAAGTGGCTGCGCATGGCGGCAGCCCAAGGAAACCCAGAAGCGCTGTGCCACTTCGCCGCAACGCTCATGGAAACGGACCGCGAGCGCTTTTACCGCTTCGCGGCGGAGCAAGGATATGCGCCGGCGCAGCTGGAGTTGGCTTACTACTATTCAGGCAAGGGCGACCTGGTGCAGTACCACAAGTGGTTCCAGTTGGCCACGAGAGACCTTCCCGAGGCGTTCCGCAAGGATGGATCCAGAGTCTCGGAGATGACGCCGGCGCAGATTGCTGAGGGCAACCGGTTGGCGCGCGAGTGGAAGCCGAAGACTTGGCCGGAACTAAAGGCGGCCGACAACCCTAATTGACGAGCCGCGTGACCTGGCTGGCGACACGGCGGAATGCGTTGCGCAGTTGCGAGGCGTCGGGCGCGTAGACGTAGAGCCCCTGCGGTTCGTTTGGGTCGTACGCGATCGACGCGGGATCGTTGGCGATCATGCGCAGCAGTTCATCGTCCGCGGGGTATTCCCCTCCGCCGAGGCCGATTGCGTAGATGGTCGCTTCGATGTCCGGATCGCGGCGCGCACGCGCGGCGGTATTTACGCTGAGATTATCGGCGACGGCCTTGATGTTGCGACCGCGCATGGTGACCGCGCCGCCGGACATGAAGGGTATGAGGCGGGGTCCCATGACGCTCGTGCCATGCGTGTCGGTGGGCGGTATCAGGTCGATGCGGCTCTTCAGGTCGGCCTCGTTCCAACCGCAGGCGGATTGGTAATTTGACTCGTCGCCCACGACAGGCGGCGGATCGGCGGCATAGACGAGCAACCCTTTCGCCGCGTCGTTGTTCGGTTGGCTGAAGGTTTGGGTGACGCCGTTGACCACCGAGCCGGCGCACAGTCCCTTGCCGACAGTGAAATCCGCGGAGAATCCGGTTGCGACGCCGTCGGTGAAAAACACGATGACGTTGAGTGCGGTGGGACTGCCGACCGCGGTCAAGGCTGAGTAGGCGGTCCAAAGCGCATCGGGCGCGTTGGTGCCGCTCGTTTCGGCGACGTGAGCGTTGATCAAGGCAGTGATGGAACCCTTGAAGTTGGTCGCCGGCGCGAAATCAAGCCGGGTGCTTGAGCCGAACACGACGAGGCCCAGTTGATCGCGGGTGTTGTCGAAAAAATCCAGGAAGTCAAGGGACGCCGCCTTGAGATCATCGAAAGCGGTAGGCCCCGGAGACGATCCCGGAGCGCCATTCATCGAGCCGGAGCGGTCCAAGACTAAGGTGAGGACGACGTCGCGGCGCACAGACTGGCCGAGCGCCGCTACCGGCACCTTGTTCCAGCCGAGCAAACTCATGAAGAAAGTAGGAGAGTCCACATGACCAAGGACGGATATCGTGCGAGTGCCATCGCCGTTGTCCACGACCGTGGGCGGCCCATAGGTGAGATTCCTGGTCTTAAGCAGGCCAGTCGGGAAATTGGCCGCCATCATTTCGGCAACGGTTTCATTCACCGAGGCCTGTTGCTGAGCGACCGTGGCCCCCTTATTTAGCGCCCGGGAAGCGGCTAGGGCGGCTGCATCGACGGCAGTGGTCAATTGCGACTTCACGACGAAGGCGAAGACCGCATCGCAAGCCAATCCCATGAACCCGCCCAGGCCGATCATCAAGAACAGCAGCATGATGATGATCTGGCCGCTTCTATCTCCTGGTTGTCGGGACGTCTGGAATTTCGTCATCGTCGCTCCTCGCGTTAGTAGTACGCCGCGGCGCCAAGGCGCTGCTGACCGAAGAAGAGGTCCACGACCGGCATGTCCGTCGGCGTGTGGTAGGCCTCAACGACGTAGGCAATGTCGCCGTCCTCCAGCGTCAGGCCGGAGGCAACGGTCGCACGCGCGAGGGGATCGTTCTCGTAGTCATCCACATCGCCGTTCGACAGTAGCGCGGCAGGAGTAGCGACACGGCTGGGCATCAAGGAAACCTCTCCGATGGAGACGCGATTGGTGACGACGGGGAAGCCGCTATTCGACCCGGCTGCCGCAACCTCAACGGTCGAGAGATAAACGACTCCATCGCCGCCGTTGAGGGTCATCGAAAGTCCGGCGGATGACGTGAGTAAAAGCTCACGATTCTGGACGAGGGAGAAATCGACAGACCGCGAGTACATGTTGCCTGCGTTGCGGACTAGCTGGAGGACGGTGAGGTGCCGCTCCAGCAGTTGCGACGCGGAGAGCGTTCCAAAGGCGATGAGGATCAGAATCGGCATCGTCAAGGCGAATTCGATCAGGGCCTGTCCCCTGGCGGGGTTGCGGGAGACGTCAAACCGGGATGCTCGTGTGAAGTGAAAGTTCATGGCGGGATCCAAGCACGATCACGGGCCGCTACGTACGGGCCGGAGGTTCCCCAGGAAACGGCTCCATTTTGTCGACGGAACTGACATTGAGCGTGACGGATCCGGGAAGCGCGAGCAGTATCGGGGCGACCAGCAGCGGGGCTTGGTAGTTGCGAATGGAGACTTTGACCAGGTTGCCGGCGGCGTTGGCGGACGTTGCGCCCGTACCATCGGCGGCGAAGTACTCAATGATGATGGCGTCGGTCTGGCCCGCACCGGATAACAGGCCGAAGGCATTGTCGCGAACAACCTGCTTGATAGACGCGTCGTGGGCGAGGCCGTTGAGCGTCTTGGCGGTAATGGCGAAGCGGACACCCTCGCGGGCCGCGTGATGAAGTGCTGCCTTAGAAAATAGCCAGAAACTTATTGAAAAGAAACCGAATATAAAGCTAACAAAGAGCAGAAACACGAGACAGAACTCGACCAACCCGGAGCCGTATCGCCGGTCTAATTTGCGATGCATCGGGCGCAAGTTCCCGATCAGACCCATCTCTCCTTCCTCCTGAGGCGCAAGGGGCGGCCATCTAGCCAGATGAACAGGCACGACTATACCCCAGACATATGTCGGTAGCAAGATACATTGGTACCTTAGTACCACTGAAACTAGTGGGTTCCCTGTTCGGCAAAAGACATTTGCGTACTGGGAGGATTTGCGCAGCGAAAGGCTGTCAGTGCGGCGATTCGGGCGGGACCGTTCCGGCAGGTTCGACCGTCAGATCCTCGCCCAGCGTGGACGCCATCTTTATGCGAATTGGCTGAAAGGGGGTGTCATTGGCTGTGATGCGGCGATGGACGCGTACGTCGTCGGCGATTGGGACCGCGGCCCAGTCTTGGGGCGGTTTGCGATTACGAGCGAGAGCATGGCTTCATCGGGACGGCTAAGCTGGGATCGGCCTGTAAGCTGGACGATTGTGTCAACGCCGGATGAGTCGATGAACTTTTCGAGGTCCCGCGCTTCGGAAAAGGCGGACGGTGCCCAGTGGCATTCTCCAGCCCATCCTGACCTAGCCCCTGGGCTCGATCACGGATGTTTGTCTGGTCGCCGAAACGGCCACCTGCTCTAGCTGGGTCAGACGCGCCCGGATGGCGCCGGCGAATGTCTCCACTTCCAAATTGTCAGCGCCGGCATCGGCCAGCGCCGCAGCGAGATGGCGGTCCTCAATTTTGCCCATCGTTCGCAATAGCCAGGCGACGTCAGATG
>CAMPKL010000300.1 GCA_946887065.1 uncultured Bryobacterales bacterium | reverse complement strand
TCAGTGGCTTCTTGGACCGGCTCGCCGATTACAGTGGCGGGACCGCGCCGGAATTTCACCGGACTTCCCTGTTAGGCCCACAGTGGGCGCCCAAGAGGTTCTCGAAGGATATCCAGCCTCGCGAATGAAGTCAAGGCGAGACGAAATGCGCCGTCTTTCGCCATAATCGAACCCTCCACCTTGCGGTTTTTGATGTCGTCGAACGAATCCAACGAATCCTTGTACCGCGGCGAAACCGCAGCTATCAGCCGCTTTGGGCGCTTTGTCGTTGCCGAGCTGCGCGTTCCGCATCGCGTCCTCAGCACCTCATCCGTCGCCGGGGGGCAGACCGAATCCGTCCGCTATCTCGTCAACCACCAAAGCTGCGAAGGCAAGGCTCACATCGCGCGTCACGGCGTCATCACGGAAAACGGCGCCGAGCACTATCACGGCATCGTTTGCTCGGAGATCAACTTGTCCCCGGACGAAGTGGCGCTGATGGGAACCGCCGCCAACATGAACTACGCGGTCCTGCGCAGCGAGCAGTTCGAGGACGTTTCGGTCGTTGCCGTCGTCACCGCCGGAGTCCAGGGCAACGCCGCCCGCGCGGGCGATCCCGCCGTTTGGCACGAGCGCGAAGACGGCTGGACCAGGCTCAATCCTCACAACGGCACGATCAACACGATGCTGCTCTTCAACTGGCCGCTCACGCCAGCCGCACAAGCCCGCGCCGTGGTCACCATGACCGAGGCCAAGACAGCCGCCCTGCTTGAGTTGGCCACGCCAAGCCTCTATTCCGAGGGCCTCGCCACCGGCACCGGGACCGACCAGTTCTGCATCGCCGCCCCGCTCGACTCTTCGCGCAAACCCAAACAAGCCACCAGCCCCCACGTCAAACTGGGCGAGCTGATCGGCGTCGCCGTTCGCGATGCCACGAAAGAAGCTTTGCGCTGGCAGAACGGCCTCGAGCCCTCCTACGGCCGCGGACTGTTCCACGCCCTCGGACGCTTTGGTCTCACGGAGGCCCGCGCGCACGAAACCCTGCCCCGCTTGCTCTCCGAGGCCGATTACAAGCTGCTCAAAGATAACGATAAGTCCGTGTTCTACGAGCCTGGCGTCTCCGCCGCCGCCTACGCCTTCGCTGCCGTTCTCGACCGCATACGCTATGGCACGCTACCCGCGGGACTTGCCCGAGAATCGCTCCGTCAACAGGCTGCGTTGATGGCCGTTGCGCTCGCCGCCAAGCCCAACGACTGGCATCTGCATTGGTCGGAACTGCAAAAGGCCGGCGAAGACGATCCCATCGGCCTCGTCCTGCGCGCTATCGCCCTCGGGTGGAAGTCGAAGTGGACCTGACGATTCTCCAGCCGCGCGTTGAGTTCCTGCTGATTGCCGTCGCCCTGGACCTCGTCTTCGGGGACCCAGTTTACGCGCTCCATCCCATTCGTTTGATGGGTCGGACACTCACCGCGTTTGAAAAGATGCTGCGCGCCCTGCGTTTGGACGGATACGTCGGCGGCTGCCTTCTCTTCCTGCTGCTAGCCAGCCTTTGGGTGGGCCTATTGAGCTTCGCCGCCATCGGGCTCAGCAGCCTTCATCCTCTCGCGGGACAGGTCTTCCACCTCTTCACGCTCTACAGCATGATCGCCCTCGGCGATCTGTTCAAGCACGGCCGCGACGTGAACAAAGCCGTACGCCTAGGCCATTTAGAGCAAGCGCGAATCGCCGTCGCCAAACTGGTGGGCCGCGATACTGACAAAATGGACGGCCCAGCCTGCCGCCGCGCCGCCATCGAAAGCCTCGCCGAAAGCCTCGTCGACGGCTTCGCCAGCCCCGTCTTGTTCTATGCCCTGGGCGGGCTTCCAGGCATCGTCGCCTTCAAAGTCATCAGCACGATGGATTCGATGGTCGGTTACAAGACGGAGCGGTATCAGCGCTTCGGCTGGTGCGGCGCTCGCCTCGACGACCTCATAAATTTCTTTCCTGCGCGCCTGTCTTGGCTCTTGATCACCGCAGCCGCAGCCTTTGTTCCCGGCTGTTCGGCGAAAAAGGCCTGGCGTATCGGCTGGACACAGCACTCCACCATCCCCGGCCCCAACGCCGGCTGGCCAGAAGCCTCGCTGGCCGGGGCTCTCCAACGCCGTCTCATAGGACCTGTCTGGCTCCGGGGCAGTCTCGTCACCAATGTTTGGATTGGCGACCCCTCCGATCCAGAAGCGGGATCGGAGGAGGACTACCGCCGCGCCTGCCTGATCGTCGCCGCCGCCGCGGGACTCTTCGTCTTGCTGGCCGCAATCGGGTGTCTCTATCTCACTCCTGACGCAGCGCCGTCATAGGATCAATCCGCGACGCCCGTCGCGCCGGAACATAGCAAGCCGCAAAGGCTGTCCCTAACAAAACGCATCCCGCAACGGCATACGCCATCGGATCGCTCGCGCTCACTTCGTATAACAAGCTCTCCATCCAACGCGCGGCAAATGCAGCCGCGATCATGCCGCCGGCCAATCCGGCAACAATCGGCTTCATTCCTTGTGCCAGCACCATCGCGGTGATTCTCCGAGCCTCAGCGCCCACGGCCATGCGCAATCCGATCTCCTTCGTGCGCCGGGCTGCCGCGTACGAAACCACTCCATAGATGCCGAGGGCCGCAAGCCCGAGCGCGGTCAGCGAGAATAGCCCCGCCAGCAGAGTTTGAAAACGCTCTTCGGCCGAGGCCTTGGCCGAAACTTGGTCCATCGTGCGTAGGTTGGTGACCGGCAGCGTTGGATCGATGTCCTGGACGATGTCGCGCACGACGCCGGCAAAACCTGCCGGATCCTGGTTGGTGCGCACTGAGTACGAAACGCTATCGCTCGGCAATGCCCAGTAGGAAAGGTAGCCGATAGGTACCGTGGACTCCCGAAGCCCGCCTGTCTTGACGTCAGCAACGACCCCGACTACTTGATATGGGGCATCATCGTCCACATCCCAAGAAATGCTCTTGCCCAGCGCGCTCTCGCCCGGCCAAAGCTGCCGCGCGGCCTCGGCCGATATCACGATTCGTGGCTCTTCTCGGTCCCCTGCCTGCAGGTAACGACCTTCTAACAGCCGAATGCCCATTGCTCGCCAATAGTCTTCGCTGACGAATCGGAAATTGGCGACCAATTGCTCGTCGTCGGGCTGGGTGGACCCGAAGGGCGTCATCCTATCCACCCATGTCGCGCCCTCCAGCGGGAGCCTTGTCGTAAACCCCACCGCTGAGATACCCGGTTGCGAGGTAAGCCGTGCGACAAGTTGATCCTGGAAGCGGCCTCGATCCCCGCCTTCAGCAGGATAGGTACCAGGCGGCAGCGCCAAGTCGAAGGCCAGCACTTGGCCGCCGCCAAACCCTTTGTCGACCGACAACAGCCTGAACAAGCTTGAACCCATCAACACTGCCGCGATCAGTAACATCGCGCTCAAACCCGTCTCGAACGCCACAAGGACGCTGCGCGAACGCACGCTGCTTGACGACGCGGTGCCGCTCGCCTGCGCCTCGACCAAGGCGCCGCGAACCGAGCGATAACGTAGCGCGGGCGCCAAACTCGTCAATAGCGCAGCTGTCGAGGTCACGACAACAGCAAACGCCAGCGCCGTCCAATCTAAGCGAATGTCGTCCAGCCGCGGCGTACCTTCCGGCGCAACTGCGGCCAATCCTCCAATTGCCCACTGCGCGACCAATATCCCTGCGGCGCCGCCTAGCAGGGCCAACACGAACCCCTCGCGCACCACGTCCAACGCTAATCGCAGGGGCGTAGCGCCCATCGCCCGCCGGACCGCCGCCTCGCGTCCACGCCGCTCCACGCGAACGAACATCAAGTTGCCCACGTTGACGCAAACTATCAGCAATACGCCGCCAACCGCCGCCAGTAACATCCACAGTCCTGTTGCGGCGCCGCCGACCACGGCGTCGTTAAGCGGCCGTAACCGTACGCCCATCTCGCGATCGAACTCTTCCACAAAGCCGCGAATCGACGCGTTCATTTGGGCGGTCGCCTGCTCTGGAGTCGCGTCCTCCTTTAGCCTCACAACGCCCCCGAAATTGTAATTGCCCGCAGGCCGTATGGACGAATAGTCGAGTCGTAGCGGGCGTACACCCTCATACTGGCCGGCTAGTGATCCGAATTGACCCAAGTACTCACCGCCGATGGGTTCGAAGTCCGGCGGCAGCACGCCGATGATTGTGACCGGAGCAAAGTTGAGAACTATTTCCCGACCGACCACCCGGGGGTCGGCATTGTAGCGCCGCCGCCAGAAGCCATTCGTCAGCAAGATGACCGGCGGCGCGCCAGGCTCGTCATCTTCAGGTGAGATGCTTCGCCCCAACGCCGGCGTGACGCCCAAGGTGGGCAAAAGGTCGTGCGTAACGCCCAAGGTGCGAATCCTTTCCGGAGCGCCGTCGCCGGTCAGATTAGATCCGCCTCCGCCCGCCGCGAGCCCGAGCCCTGAGCACGCCGTGCAGGCATTGCGCCATTCGGCGAAATGACGGGCATTGACCGGCAACTCGCCTGTCGGATACCGATCCGCCAGATCCGGAACCACCTGCTCCAGTACATACAAGCGATCCGCATCCTCATAGGAGGACTGCAGCAGCACGACATTCACCGCCGAGAAAATGGCCGTCGAGGCGCCAATGCCCAGGGCGAGCATAGCCACCGCGATCGCACTGAAGCCCCGGTCGCGCCAAAGTGTCCGAAGGGTCTGTTTGAGCGTCTGCATCTTGCCGCCGGCTATTGCACGTAGGCGGCCAATCGCAACGCCTGAAAACGAACAACGCGCGCTAGTGCCATTGTCGCGCAGCCGGTACCGCCCAGTTCCGAATTCGAGACCGCGCGTGTCAACGCGCCGCCGCCCTGGGCGCGACAATTTGCCGCAGTTATCGCCGCCTCCGCCGACCTTAGTCTGAAGAGGTCTGCAACAGAGGCGGGCGTAACAGATGAAACAACTCCTGCTTCGAGCGGCCGCCCTAGCGCTATGCGCGACATTCGCCGCCGCCCAAGAAACCGCCAACTCCGCCAGCGTCAGCGGGCGCGTCACCGATCCTTCCGGCGCTACCGTCCCCGACGCCCAGGTTACGGCTCGACAAACCGATACAAACATCAACCGCACGGCGACCACCGACCAAGACGGACGCTTCCGCCTGCCGTATCTGAAGGTCGGCCCCTACGAGATCACGGTCGAGAAGCGGGGCTTTGCACCGGCCGCGCGGCGGCTGACGCTGACAGTCGGATCCGCCTTTGAATTGCCGGTCTCGCTGGCGATCGCCACTGAGCAAACCGAGGTTGTCGTCACCGACGAGCC
>CAMPKL010000299.1 GCA_946887065.1 uncultured Bryobacterales bacterium | reverse complement strand
GCAGATGAACGCCATGAACAATCAGAAATCCGGCACAACCGCCTCGACGGCGACTACCAAGAAACGAAGAACGGCCAATACGGCTTCGAAAGCTGGGCGCAGGTCCTGACCGTGGGCGAAGACGGCGACGACGGCGAGCAGATTGCCGAGTCCTCGATCAGCTACGGCGAGACCCTGCGCAACTTCCGCACCAACGACTACGCTCTCTTCGTCGCCGACGACCGGAAAGTATCGAACAAGCTGACCCTGAATATCGGCCTACGCTACGAGATGTTCCGCTGGCCCACGGAGAAGAACGGACTGATCTCCAACTACGATCTCAGCCGCGTCGACCCCGACGGCAACATCGCCGACGGCTATATCTTCGCCAACAACTATCAAACCGGATTTTCGCCGGGCGACGAGGCGATCCAGCGCGCCTCGAACGATTCCACCATCGCCGCCGACAACAACAACATCGCGCCGCGCATCGGCTTTGCCTACTCGCCTTTCGGCGACCATGGCCTGGTCATCCGCGGCGGATATGGTTTCTACTACGACCGTCCCACGGGCGGCTTCGTTAATGCCCTGCGCCGTTCGCCGCCCTTCTTCCGCGAGCAAGAGCTCAACGACGTCAGCGATTGGAATACTATTCCGCAGGACCGCGCCACCTTCCCGCTGCCGGAGTTCATCGTGGGATTCGATGACGGCGAACCTTTCTTGGCCACGGCAGCGAATCCAGACGAAGAGTTCGAAGCGCTAGAAGCGCACTTCATCGACCCGCACCTGCAGATCCCCTACATCCAGCAGTGGAACCTGACCATGCAGTTTCCGCTGGGCCGCAATCTACTGGCGGACATCGGCTATGTCGGAACCAAGGGCACTTTCCTATACCAAGCGGTCAATCGATCCGCGCCCATCGACGTCAACGCTGTCGGCTTTCTGCCCCGCCCTGGCGTTCCTGGCGGCGGCTTCACGTCGAACTCTTACGAAGTGGTCGACGACGAATTCGTTCCGACGCAGACCCCGACCTGCGACGTCTCTGACGACTACGAAGAATGCACCACTTTCGCCGAACTCCGCATTCCGATCCTTGGCTTCGATGAAGACGAAGGCCTCAACGCCATCACCTCCGATTCCAACTCCAACTACCACGCCCTGCAGGCCAGCCTGCAACAGCGCGCCTCCAATGGTCTGAGCTATCGCATCGCTTACACCTGGTCCAAGTCGATTGATTACTTCTCCGACGAAGGCATTCTCAAAGCTTCCAACGACCAGCACCGGCTATTCCTGAACCGCGCAGTCTCGGACTTCGATCAGCCGCATCGCTTGGTTTTCAGCTTCACGTATGACCTGCCCTTCCGCGGCAATCGCCTCGCCGAAGGCTGGTCGCTGAGCGGCATCGGAGCTTTCCAGTCCGGACGCCCCTTCAGCATCGTCGATGGCGCCGACTTTTCGGGATTCCTGTTCGCCTCGACCGCGCCCCGTCCGAACTTCACGGGCTCCAGCTATGACGAACTGAAGACTTCCGGCTCCGCATCCGAACGCGTTGATGAATACTTCCGCACCGACCTGATCCAATCGAGCGGGGCGTACTTCGGCGAGATGGGCCGCAACATCATGCGCGCGCCGCTGCAACGCCGCCTCGACATCTCGTTGATGAAGAGCACCCGCCTCAGCGAAACGACTTCGCTCGACTTCCGCGTCGAGGCTTACAACATCAGCAACACGGCCAGCTTCCAGGCGCCGGAAAGCAACAAGGACGAAGGCAACTTCGGCGAGATCATCCGCGGCGTCGGCGGACCGCGCGTCCTGCAGATCGGCCTTAAACTGCGGTTCTAACCATGCGTCGTTTTTCTTACTCATTGCTCGCCGCAGCCCTGTTCACCGGCTGCGGCGACACGCCCGCCCCCGCTCCGGCGGAACTGCGTATCACGCCCGTCGTCGAGACCGCATCGCTCGGCGAAGACGCAGACGATCCAGCCATCTGGATCAGCCCTGCTGATCCCAGCGCCAGCCTCATCTTGGGGGTCAACAAGGCTCCGGCGCCCGGCGGCGCCATTGGCGTCTTCGATCTCGACGGCACACTCGTGCAGTTGATCGACGGCATCGACCGGCCCAACAACGTCGACCTCGAGTACGGCTTTCCGCTCGGCGGAGAAACCGTTGACATCGCCGTCGCAACGGAGAGATACCGGGGCCGCTTGCGCGTCTTCGCCGTCGATCCACAGGAACGCCGCCTGCGCGATGTCTCTTCAGCAGACAGCTTGCAGGTATTCGCAGGCGAACCCGGGGAGCGGGCCGCGCCCATGGGCGTCTCCCTCTATCGCCGCCCTAGCGACAACGCCTTCTTCGCCATCGTAAGCCGCAAGGAAGGACCTTCGGGAGCCTACCTCTGGCAATACCGCCTCGAAGACGATGGCGCGGGACGCGTCCGCGCCGTCAAGGTCCGCGAATTCGGCGCCTTCAGCGGAACCGGCGAGATCGAAGCCGTCGCCGTCGACGACGAGTTCGGACACGTTTACTACGCCGACGAGCTAGCCGGAATCCACAAGTACCACGCCGATCCCGATCACCCCAATGCCGCCGAGGAGATTCAATTCTTCGGCCAAGACGGGTTCCAGGGGGACCGCGAGGGCCTGGCCATTTACGCATCCGCGGGCGGCGGCTACATCGTCTGCACGGATCAGGTCGTAGGCGGCAGCGCCTACCCGGTCTATTCGCGCAACGCCGAGTCGCCTGCCGCGCTGATTGGCATCGTACACGGCGGCGCCGACGAGACCGACGGCATCGAAGCGACGTCCGCTCCATTGGGACCGCGTTTCCCCAGCGGTCTGTTGGTTGTGATGAACAGCGTCGGCAAGAACTTCATGCTCTACGACTGGCGCGACGTCGAAGCGGCGCTCGAAACGTCGAAGTAGATCGGCTCTATTCCCAGCCGTACGCCTGCATCATGATGTGGAAGATCTGCGTGTTCGGCATGTAGCCGCGCACGCGCTCGCTGCCTGGCCCTTGGGCGGCGACGACCACTTCTTCGCCCGTGTGGCTGCCGCCCACGCGGATCCCGGCGCCTACAACCACGGGTTCGCCCTTCCTGCCGCCGGACACCAGCAGGTCGAACGAATGATCGGCCGTGAAGACGATCAACGTGTCGTCATCCGGCATCCGCAGTGCCGTCGCGCGGATGATGGCGTCCAACTCCAGCGCCCGGCGCAGGCCTGCCTCGATGTCGTCCGTGTGCATGTCGCCTTCGACCATCAAGAAAAAGCCGTTAGGATTCTTCGACAGGATATCGATCGCCCGCTCAACCGCCCGAGGCAGATTGAAATCGTTGCGGCTCGGGAACAAGGCCACCGCCCTCTCAGCGTCACTCGGAATAGCCTCCAGCGAATCATAGAGCGGACGTCCGCTGGTTTTCATCAACCCGGCCACCGTCGCTCCTTCCGCCGCCAATTTCTGGTCGACGGCCGCGAGACCGGGGCCAATCAAAACATCAACGCCGTCGCCGAAACGAGGCGCCAGAAACTGCCGGAAAATCCTGGCGAAGTTCCCGCGATCGTTGACCTGCGCATATGTCGCCGCCGGCGTCGCGTCCGTAAACGTCACGTTGGTGAGTACGCCGGTCGAGAGTCCACGCTCCTCGGCGTACTCCAAGATCGTCTTCAGCGGCGCGCCGTCCGTCGTTCCCCGAACCGCATCAGGCCCCTGGGAAACCACGCCGTTATGCGTCTTCTGACCCGTGACGACGGCCGTCATGCCCGCAGCCGAATCCGACACCCATTGGGAAGCGGACGAGGTATCGGACAAGCCGATATGGGGCATCGATTGGATGTAGAGTTTCTGCGGCTCGCCGTGACCCAGAATGCTGGCCCCATTGAGCGTCGCCACGCCGCCCGCGTCGCCGAGAAACAGAATGACGTTCTTAGCCTGTTGCGCGCCAAGCGGCAACGTAAGCGCGAGACACAATAGCAAGACTTTGCGCATAATCGCCCATCCTACCCGTTCCGTGACCGTCGCGTTTCAGCGCGCCGGCGAACCGAGCCGCCAAGCTTTAGCTGGCGGTCCGTTCTCCACATAGGGGACAGCTTCTTTCTAACCCGCAAACGCCCCGTCCCGCGCCTTGCTCCTCTAGAGCCGGACGGACGGCCCGCTACTCAAGCGGGCCGTTTCTCTTTCTGGGCCGATGGAACTGGCCGCTTGGCCCTTGCTCCTTCGGACACATGATTGGGACTATTGCACATGCACGAATGCGACCGGGCTGCGAACACCGCCGATCTCCAGCACGAAGGCGCCGGACTGGGGGTGGCCGTCGGCCTGCGCCGGGATGCGAAAGTTGATCTGCACCACGCCTTGCACCAGACCCGGAGCCGCGCCGGCGTAGAGGACTTCGGCTTCCCGCCCTTGGGAGAACAGGACGCGGACGGCCGCTTCGATCGCGGCGAACGGCGGCGCTGTGATCGCGCCGTCGAGGGGCGCGGGGGACAAGGCTCCGGCGCCGGTTCCCCACAAGGCCACGATGCTTCCCGCAGGGGCCGGGGATTGCGGAGTGTTCAGCGTGCCGTCGGGATTGAGTATTGCCCAGGCCTCCCCGACCGGGAACACGGCGGGAGACGCTGGCCGCAACGCCGTCACGACGCGGCTGATCTCGGCGCCGTCACGCAGCAATTGAACGACGGCGTAGCCCTCGCTCGGCAGGTCGAAGGGAGCCACGATGTTGACCTGATCGCGCTGGGCGTAGAGGATCGGCGCGGGCTGGCCGTCGAGCAGCGCTCGCACGCCCGCCAACTCGAAGGGGACCCGGCCGTCAGAGCCTAGTTCGAAAGACGTCGGCTCGGGGGGACCGATATCAACGCCGTATAGCGATACCAACTCTCCCGGTGAGACATGTCTCGCCAGTTCGAGTTCGGCGGAGCCGGCGAGTGCCCAAATTGCGGGTTGGTCGGGATCGGAGGGCTCGAAGTAGGTCACGAGTCCGGCGCCTCCCGCCAGCGCCAGTCGCTCGGCGCCGGCGCTGAAGGCGGCGACGCCCTCGGGAAGCGGATAGTCCTCCACGCGGCGCGGCAGGCGGGTCGAGAAGGCGAGAGCGGAGCCGTCCGGGCTTAGCGTTGCGAGGAATCCGGCTCCGCGGTCGAGAAAGCCGGCGGTCAAGGGGAAATCGCCCGCCGCCGTCGCGCCGCTCAAGACGAGCGCGCCGTCGTCCCGGCGGGCCAGAGCCAGTACCCGGTCCTCTCCGAAGCCCCCGACGAAGGTCGAAAATTCGAGAGCGTCGCCGTTGGGGCCGAGCTTGGCCACGAAACCGTCAACGCCGGCGGGTTCCAGGCT
>CAMPKL010000298.1 GCA_946887065.1 uncultured Bryobacterales bacterium | reverse complement strand
GCGATCTAGTGCTCGATTTCAAGTTCCGTGGGCCCCAGCGCTTCGCGGAGTAGGTCGTCCCGCTCGAGAAAGTCCGCGGGGGAGACGCCAAGTCTTCCCATCTCCGCTGGCGCTTGCGCGGTTTCGCCGGCCGTTCGGATGGCGATGGCTTGAGCGGTGGCCGCGCGGAGGCGGTCAGCAGCTCGCAAGTATTTACGGTTGTCAGGCGCTGCGGCACGAGCCTGCACGTACTGGGAATAAGCCTCGAGGTTCGAGCCGCGCTTCTCGGCCGCCTGACCTAGCCGGTAGTGCTCTTTGGCGGCGTCCGCCGCCAGGGCAGCCGGAGCCGTCAGCAAGGTCAAGACCACGAGGGAAGGGAGATGGCGCACTAATAATCTAAACGTCCGGACGATCCGACCCGTGCAAACGATCTTACTTGTTCGCCGCTAGCCGATCCACTCCGCGTCCAGCGGCACGATTACGTGCAAATTCGACCCATGCCCAGGGTTGGACTCAACCGACAGGGTTCCGCCCAGGCTGCGCACACGCTGCTTGACGCTGCGCGGACCTAAATGCAAGGCGTCCAGTTCATCCAGTCCAAACTTGCCGCTGAACTCGTAGCCTTTGCCGTTGTCGTCCACGGACAGGTGCAGATCGCCGTTCTTGCGCTCCATCGAAAACAGAACGTGAGTCGCTTGAGAATGCTTGTAGACATTGTGCAAGGCCTCGCGCGCGATCTTGAGGACCTGGCTTTTAACCTCGCCTTTGGCGGGGAATTCAACGCTAGCGTCGGACATCATGGTGATGGCTACGCCGCTTTCCTTTTGAAAGGCGTCGATCAGCCTCTTGGTTGAGGCCCGGAGCGAGATGTCGTCGGATTCGATCGGCCGCATCCGCAAGATGAACGTACGCATCTCGGACACCAACTTTCGCGAAAAGTCATACAGCGCCGCGAGATCCCGCTCGGCTGCCTCTGGATCGCGCTCACGCAGCTTGCGAATGATGTTGAGGCGCATCTCGAAGCTGATGATGCTCTGCAACGGACCGTCGTGAAGGTCGTGGGCCATTCTCATCCGCTCGCGCTCGTAAGCTTCATGCTCGGTTCGACGAACGACCAGAAGATGGAGAATCGCTTCCCGGAAAAGGTGCGAGACCTCGATGAGCCGGCGCATTTGGCCGTTATTGGCGCCGCCCGGGCTATTGAAGATGAGCAATCTGCCGACGATATTTTCGCCTTCTCGCAGACCGCATCCGACGGCGTTGTAGATCTCCAGGGTTTGGATGACGTACGGATGCAGATCGAACTCGCGGTGGATGCTGCTGTCCTGACCCTCGGGCAGCGACACGTCATTGGAGTGAAAGTCGAGGTTCTTGCCTGCGAAACACGCCCACTCTTGACGGTTATCGAATTCGATCGGAGCCGGGTCGGAGGCGTCCCGGCGCGGAGGGTAGACGCATAAGGCATAGTAATCCGCTCGAGGGTCCCAGAACGCCAGGGCCGCTCTGGAACACTTGAGCCAGAAGGTCAGTTCTTTCAGCGCGGCTTCCACGGCCACGACGAGTTCGGTTTCCGACTGTCCCGGCGCGCGAACCAGCGCCTCTCCGATACGTCTTTCCAACCGTTGGCTCTGGATGCTGAAGTAGTACCCCAGGGCGCCGCCAACCATCAGCAAGAACAAGAGCGAACTGAAGGAGAATCGATAGTCGGTCGGCGTGCTGACAAAGAGGCGCGTCACCCAGAACAGCACGCTGACGCCAGTGACGACCAAGACCTCTCTGGCTTCGTGCAGCAGGGCCGCCTCGATCACCAAAAAGTAGAACAGCAGTAGGGCCATCCCCGTTTCGGCGTTGGTGCTGAGCAAGGCCAATGACGCCATCGCCACCAAGTCGACGGCGAGAATGACTTGCAGGGATGCGCGGACGCGCGGACTTCTGCGGTAGATCAATAAGCCGGCGCTGTAGCAAACAACGACAGCCCCGGCGATGGCGCTGACGCTAGCCTCGCCTGCGAGAGCTCCGGCGCCTTCGATACACAGGTAGCCGAGCGTGAGCCCCAGGCGGAGTACCGCGAGGTGGGTGACCCGCCGTCCCTGCAGCACGAGTCCATCCGTGAAACTGTCAGCTGGCACTGGAGTCGCTGTTCGTCCTTAACGTGAGAACAGACTATCGGCTCGATTCTACCCGATAGCCGAACCGCTGCCGGGGGACTAAGGCTGAATTGCGACGAGTTCTAGGAGCGACTAGTTGCCCGGTTGTGGGGCTGTAACCGGTTCAAACTCCACGGTGGCTTCCAGGCGTTGTCCTGTCGGACTGACGTCAAATTGCAACGTGCGTTCGCCCGACAGCGGTCCTGCCGCCGGATCGTAAGTGATGGTGATGTTCGCCTTGCCGCCGGGTTCCACAGCTTCGGGATCGATCCGCACCGTCAAACTGTCGGGAATACTTCCTACCGGCTCAACTTTGAGGTTGAATCCAGTGGGCGCCTTGCTGGTTAGGCCAATCGTCTTGACGGTCGTTTCCGTCAAGCCTGCTGGAAAAATGACCTTGGACTCGTCCAGCGACATCATCTGGCGCATCTCGGCAATTGAGGGGACTTTTACGCCGCCGCCCTGCGGAATCATCGTGCCCGCAGGTTGCCCGAGGCCGGTAGCGGCGCTGGCATTTGAGACGCCGAAAGGCGTCTTGCGCTTGTCCGGAGCCGACAGATGCAGATACCACTCGCCGTCGATCAAGTTCCACTGGCCGCCGACCGGCACGGGCACCGGCTTGGTCCCCATCATGGGGACGATCGACATGGCTACAACCATCACGCGAGCTGAGCGGAAATCATCGGCCCAGGTGATGCTCTTGATTTCGTGGCCCATGATGCGGCTCTTCTGGATGTTGTAGTAGAGCTCTTTGGACTCCTCATCGACGAAGTTTTCCGCCTGGCGGAACTGTCCCGCTTGGAATGCTCCGTAAAACGCCGACACGCGTGCGGTCAGGGAAGAAACAAGCTCCTCCGGCGCAACCTGTTCGAACTGCGCCGAAGCGACGGCCGGCAAGCTGAGGGCAAGGATGAGAAGCAGGCTACGCATACAACAACTCCTTTGATTGTAAAGGATTCGACGTATGCAGCCGACCATTCGGTTGTGCCCGGGCGAAAGTTTATTGGCCTTTGACGATGTCCCGATGGACGATCTTGGCTACATGACCCGCGGCATCCAGCCGCCGCCGAATTTCCTCCGAGATCATCACCGACCGGTGACGGCCGCCCGTGCAACCGATGCTGATCGTCAGGTAGCTTTTGCCTTCCGCGGCGTAGTGCGGGATCAGGTAGGCCAACAAGTCCGACACGCGGTCGATAAACTCCTGCGTTTGCGGGAAAGACGACACGTAGTCAATCACCGTCTGATCGTGCCCGGTCATGTCCTTGCCGCCCGGGAGGTAATGCGGATTCGGCAGAAAACGAACATCGAAGACCATGTCGCTGTCGATGGGCACTCCGTGTTTGAAGCCAAAGCTTTCCAACGTGACCAGGAGTACCGGCTTGCGCGCGGACTCGCCGAAGCGATCCGTTATCAAGCGCCGCAGGTCGTGAATGTTGTACCGCGAGGTATCGACCGTTAAATCCGCGAGGGCTTGGATCGGCGCCAATTGATCGCGTTCCATGCGGATCTGATCCAAGACCGAATCGGATTGCCCTAGCGGATGGGGACGGCGAGTCTCACTGAATCGGCGCTGCAAGACTTCATCGCCGGCGGTTAGAAAAAGCAGGGTTGCCGGAGCTTCTTTCTTCAACTCAGCCAGCGCCTGCGGGAACTTGCGGAGGCCGACGCCCTCTCGGACGTCGACTACCAGCGCGGCGCGCTTGATTTCGTCCGAGGAGCGGCATAGTTCGACGAACTTGGGGATCAACTCAACCGGCAGGTTGTCGACTGCGTAGTAATCGAGATCTTCGAATACACGCAAAGCGGTGCCCTTGCCCGAGCCGCTCATGCCAGTCAAGATGACGTATTCAGCGTTGCTGGATTCTGTCGGCTGAGGATCAGACATCGGGGCGCTAGGATCCTTGAAGCGCTACCTAGTATAGGGTCTGCGCGGGACCTTCCGCAGGCCCGGCTCAAGTACCCTGTGTCTGTGACGGAGAACAACCCGGCCGGCGAAATTGGGGAGGGGGAGTCCCTGCCGTCGCTGGCCGACTTCGGATGGTTCGATGAGGGCAGGGGCCAGCCGATACTGTTCCTACATAGCTCCGGCGCTTCCCGCCGGCAGTGGGCTCGGCTTAGGGAACCATGGGGGGGCCGTTACAGGGCGCTGGGGCTTGACCTATGGGGCTACGGCGATACACCTTTGCCGACAGATACCGGCGCCTTTCACCTGGGCCGCGAAGTCGCGTTGGCACGTTCTTTGCTCAGTCGAATCGACGAGCCGTTTCACATCGTCGGCCATAGCTATGGGGGCGCCGTCGGCCTGCGCCTGGCCCTGGACTTCCCGGACCAAGTCCTTAGCGTCAGCGTCCACGAACCGGTTTTGTTCCACCTGCTGCGCCAGGAGCAATGCAGTGAGGAGTGGGTGGAGATCTCGCGGATCTCGAACGAGGTGCTTCACCGGATCGAGCGGCAGGACCTTGCGGGCGGCGCGAGAGTGTTCGTCGATTACTGGAATGGAGACGGCGCCTGGCGCAGCCTCACGACAGACCAACAAGAACGCACGGCCAATGCCGCCCGCAAGGCCCCGCTCGATTTCGCGGCCCTGTTTGGGGAATCCGACCCGCTGACCCGCTTTGGCGGCCTCGCCGGCAAGGTCTTGCTCACGGCCGGCGAGCGCACACGAGCGCCGGCAGCCAAGGTCGCCGCGTTGCTCGGCAGCGTTCTAGGGCCGGGCGCCCTGCACGTTGTGCCGGATGCCGGACACATGGCGCCGATCACGGCGCCCGAACTGCTTCGGCCGCTGATTGAAGGACGCCTGCAGTCGGGGTAGCTTCACATGGTTTTGCGTGACGTAGTAGAATAAGGTTCTACTCACAATATGTGACTGTATTACGCTCAACCTGGAGGTTGACTGTGGCCGCAACTATTCCAACCGAAACCAGAGAATTTCAAGCAGAAACCAAGCAGCTGCTCGACTTGGTCATCCATTCTCTCTATACCAATAAGGACATCTTTCTCCGTGAGCTGATCTCGAACGCCTCGGACGCCCTCGACCGCATTCGTTTTGAATCGCTGACGGCCCCCGATCTGTTGGAGGATTCCGAAAGCCTTGAGATCCGCCTCGATACCGACATCGCCGCCCGCACTCTTTCCGTCTCGGACAACGGCATCGGCATGAGCCGCGAAGAGGTGATCTC
>CAMPKL010000297.1 GCA_946887065.1 uncultured Bryobacterales bacterium | reverse complement strand
TCTGAAATGCATTGTCTTGGAAGGCGGCAACCCCCAACGGCGTACCGGCATAGACGCCTTCGGGCCCGACGGCCAGCGACAAGATCCGTCGATCCGGGAGACCCTCCGCCTCGCCGAATCGGCTCAAGGAGCCCCCGGCCCAATGCAGCACCCCTTCCTTCAGCGTCCCAATCCAGAGATCGCCTTCGGCGCCCGCCAGGGCCGTGACCTCCTGATCCTGCAACAGGCCGTGAACTCGCCTTAGCGTCTCTCCGTCCCAGGCAATCAGACCGGCGCGCTCAGTCCCCAGCAGAACTCCGCCGGTGCTGATCGGCAGCACAGCCGTCAGATCCGCGAGAGCCGCCTCTTGCGGCAACACTTGCACAATGTCGCCCGATGCGGAGACGGACAACAGTCCCTCGCCCGCTGTCGCGCCCAAGAGCCGGGTTTCACTGGCTCCGTCCAATCGCGCGACCGCCAGACTCGTGATCGGCGCAGGCGGCAGTTCTGCGCCCAGTCTCCATTGCGCCGTCAATTCGCCGCTGCTTAGATCCCTGCGCTCAAGGCCGCCCCGGCCTGCCAGCCACAAGTCACCGTCGAAGACGACCGCGGACGCGTAAATTGATTGAGTGGGGATCGCCTGAATGGCCAAAGACGGGGGTCCCAAGGGTCGCACGATAACGGGCAGCGCCGCCGCTTCCGACCACTCGATCGCCGCTCGCTCGAACGAAGCCCGCGCCTGCACCCAAATCGCTACGGCGATGCCGATCGCCCCCAGCGCGAGCAGCGCCGCCGCCAGCCCCAGACGTTTGGGCAAGCCCACGGGGTCAGGGTACCAGTCACCGCGGAATCGCGCACAATTCCGGCTCACGATTGGCCGTTCACTGAGTCAGACGCGCTTCTTCGACGGATCCGGTGTGGCGCCGCAACTCGAAATAGAACCAGCCAATCGCCGATCCGACGGCAAGAGTCGTCAGCGGCAGAAATCCGACTCCTAGGCCCTGGGCTCCGCCCCGGGCTTGCTCGATCATCCGCCAGCTCATGTAGGTGAGCACGAAGGCGACGATCGCCTTGAGCCAAATCGTCTGGAATCGGACCAGTCGGTAAACGCGCCGAGCGTTCACGGCGGTCACTTCCACCGGCAAGCTGGAGATATGCGGGAACCGGCTGACCACCGTCATCATGACGAAGACAACCAGATTCACGGCGGGCAACAGCAGCAAGGTCGACTTGGCGCCCCAATCGTCAGCCCGCCCCGCGGCGTCAAAATGCTGCGGGACCCGGTCCGGTATGTCGGGCCAGAAAGAGAGCACAATAAGGAACTGAGACAGCAGCGCGGCCGCGGCGCCGAATTCCAGCAACCACTCGGGAAGTGTTTGCGGCAGTGCCGGCTGCGGCGGGCGCAACGGGCTGTTCCGTGAGTCGACCTGGCCCACGGTGTGAAGGGTATCGTAAGGCTGCACAAGAAACAATAGTGAAATGAGGATCGGCCAGTCAGGGACCCCGATCATATCGGCGTCGGATCCGCTCCCGAATCCAGCAACGGCACGAGCTGACGGCTTGGTCGCCGTCGGCGGCGGGCTATCCGTCGCGCGCTTGCGCGAGGCCTATCGCCAGGGGATCTTCCCCTGGTCGGCCAATCCTGAGACTTGGTGGTCGCCCGATCCCCGCGCCGTTATCGACTTGAACCGCGGAGTTCATATTTCACGTCGGCTGGCGCAAAAGATCCGGCAAGGCCGCTTTGAGGTTAGCCGGGACCGCGCTTTTCGCCAAGTCATGGAGGCTTGCGGCGCGGAGCGAGATGAGCAAGATTCGTCTTGGATCAGCCCCGCCCTCACCGACGCTTACGTCGCGCTGCATGAAGCCGGCGATGCCCACAGTGTTGAAGTCTGGCTAGACGGGCGTCTGGTCGGGGGAATCTACGGAGTTGCGGCGGGAGGGGCATTTGCCGGCGAGTCGATGTTCCATCGTGTAGCCGACGCCTCGAAGATCGCCCTAGCTAGCCTCACGGATCATTTGAACCGGCAGGGATTTGTGCTCTTCGACGTCCAGGTTGCCAATGCCTTTACTCGGCGGATGGGAGCGGAAGAGATACCGCGGCGAGAGTTCCTGGGGAGATTGAGGAAAGCTCTCGCCGCGGACGCGGCTTTCTAACTTAGACAGACTTCTTGTCCGTACGCGGTCGCCGCCGCATAAAGCTCAGCGCCAGCAGGCCGCCGCCCATCAGATACATGGTCATCGGCTCCGGCACGATCGGCACTCCGCGGTCAAACTCGTAGGTGACTGTGACCGTGGTTTCGCCCAACAAGTTCTGCTGCTGACCAAGCGGATTTATGTTCGTCAAGATCCCAATCAGAGGCTCCGCCGTCCCATTGAATCCGACTGTGCCCAAACCGATGAAGGGCGCGAACTCAGCTGCAAGCGCTGCGTAACTGTCCGAGTCCATTGAGGTAGGGGCGCTGATCACAACGGGATTCGCGTCAGGTACATTGATCGGGCCGAAGTTGCTCGAGGGATTGAGGACAAGCAAAGACGCGGCTAGGGGCGGCGGTCCATCCAGGGTGAATGTTCCGCCCAAACTGCCGCTCACCGTGCCCGGCGTTCCGCTTTGATTCGTAAACGAAAAATCTCCGTCGAGCTTCGCCGAGAACTCTATGAGAACGCCGGTCAGCGTTCCCAAAGTGGGATCGAACTGAGTAATCGTGAAAGACAGCGGATTGAGGGGGCTTGTTAATGTCGTACTAACGGTGTCAAAGACGCTCAGCGTAGCGGCGCTGGAGGGGACCAACGATATCGCCAACAGCGCTCCTAAGCTCAGTATTTTCTTAAGCATGAATTACTCCTATATGCAGCCTGCGACTAAATATTCGCAGCGCTAAAACTTCAGGTACCAGGACACAGACTCGTAGTACGCATAGTTCATGACTATCGTACTAGAACGCATAGTATGTATGGGACTTTCGGTCTAGTCAAGATCTTTCTACGGAGGTAGGCGTTGGCTGCTAAATTTGGTATGTTCCAGCAGAAATACTGGGGAAATGCCTGAGCTTCCAGAGGTGGAAACGATTGTCCGAGGGCTCCGGCCCCGTCTCGCGGGCCAGCGAATTGCGTCCGTCGAGTTCCTATGGGCGCGCACCTGCGTCGGGAATGCCGATGCGACGGCGCGGACCCTTGCCGGTCAGAAAATTACCGGAGTCCGGCGCTGGGGCAAATACCTAGTTTTTGACCTAGAGAAAGAAGGCACGGAGTCGGTCCTGGTCATTCACCTGCGTATGACCGGCAATTTCTTGTTTGGAGCCGATCCGGGGCCCTGGACGCGGGTGATTTTTAACCTGCGAGATGGACCGGCCTTGATTTTTAACGACATCCGGAAGTTCGGCCGGATCGAGTGGGGGCCGGTCCTCCCGGCTCGCCTCCAACAACTCGGTCCCGAACCCCTTGAAATTGGCGCGGAGGAATTCTACTCACGGCTTCGAGGCCGTTCAGCAGGCATCAAGGCAGTAATGCTCAACCAGGAATTCCTGAAGGGCCTGGGCAACATCTATTGCGATGAGGCGTTATTTCGGGCGCGGATTCATCCAAGGGCCGTGACGACTCGCATCGGCCGTGTTCGGGCTGTTCGATTGCACGCGGCCATACAGGAAATTCTCAAGGAAGCGATCGCTCAAGGCGGTTCGACCGTCGTCAACTACGTCAATAGCGAAGGAAGCCAGGGGTATTTTCAACTCTACACCGCCGTTTACGGCAAGACGGGGCAGCCTTGCAAAGCCTGTGGACGGCCGGTTCGTAAATCGATCGTGGCGGGGCGCAGCACGCACTTCTGCCCTCACTGCCAGAGAACTTAGATGTCTGGAGGACGTAGGCCCTACTTCATCGACTGGTCGATTTGGTAGAGGTAAACAAAGTGGGGGCGGGTCCCGCCGTCTACTTCGGCGGTTGCTTTGGGCGTCCAACCCTCGAAGCGAAAATCATGCGAAACAACGCGCGTCCCCACGCGCAGCTCCTTCTCCAATTTGGGCCGCAGTTGCTCGTTCGCCGAACCCAGCAAATAGACGGTCACCACTGTCGCATCGCTCAAGTCCGTGTCGAGCAGATTCTCTTGTCGTACGGTGACCCGCTCGGAAAGGCCCAAGGCCTTCGCTCGCTCGCGCGTTTCCACGACCAAGGGCTCGCTGATTTCGATACCGACCGCTGTCGCCATGTAGGATTGCGCCGCCGTGAACAAGATACGGCCATCGCCCGAGCCCAGGTCGTAAAGCTTGTCGGTTGGCTTCAACTCTGCCAACTCAAGCATTCGCTTAACCACTAACTCCGGAGTAGGCACAAAAGGTGCCATGACCGGAGAGTCGAAGATGCGATTCTGCGCCCTGCCGGATTGAGGCGCCAAGATCAGCGCCGCTGCGATGGCCGCCGCGGCAAGATAACGCAAACTAGGGGAGTGCATCGTCATAATCTTCACAGCGCCTTGCGCGCCGCCCAACCCACACCCTTGTGACGTAGTCGGCGGTCTACTCGGTTTCACGCGAAATCCTTAAATCTTGGTGCGGAACTTGTCGCCCAGCGCGGCTAACTTTTCGGTCAAAGACATATTCTCAACCTGCTTTCGCGCACGCAACTGCTCGTCCTTGTCCGGTCCAAAAGTCCGCGTAACCGGGGCTCTCTCGGGTCGCGGCCGCCCGTCTTCAAACGGACGCCTGGGCCGGCTGGCTCCGCTGTCACGCCGCGAAGCGGGAGCGGTTCGACGTTGGCGCGAACTCTCGCGGACTTCGCGCATCGACAGCGACAGCTTGCCCGTCTGCGAATCGAAATGGGTGATGTAAACAGTCAGCTCGGCTCCGGCGGCCACTTTAGGCCGATCGTCGGCGATCATTTCCTCCGGGAGTTGCGAGACATGAAGCAACCCCTCCTGCTCGGCTCCGATGTCCACGAACACGCCGAAGCTCGCCGCGTTGGTGACAATGCCGCGCACCTTCATGCCTGCCTTCGGCTCTTCGATTAGCTCCAAATCGCTGCCGGGCTTAGGCGGTCTGAACTGGCCTCTCGGATTCAAACGCCGCGGCTCAAACTCTTTGACGATCGCGTCTAAGACCGCCCTGGGGTGCTCGGCATCGACGAACGAGTCCAAGTCAAGTCGGGCGAGCTTCTCGGGATTCGTTAGGCACTCCTGGACGGAACTGCCGGCAGCCTCGATCAACGCCAGAGCTTTCGCGTAGTCCCTAGGATGAACGCCGGTCTCGTCGAGCGGATTCTCCCCGCCAAACACGCGGAAGAATCCAGCGGCTTGCTCCCAAACACGCTTGTTCATGCCCGGCATCTTTTCGGCGGCCGCCAAGCTAG
>CAMPKL010000296.1 GCA_946887065.1 uncultured Bryobacterales bacterium | reverse complement strand
CTGCCGCTCGTCGGCGACCTGACGAACCCCAGTTCGGGGATTGGTTGGGCCGGCGAGGAACGCCAATCGCTGGAAGACCGCGGGCCGGCCGGCCTCGTGATGGCGCTGGCTTTGATCCATCACTTGGCCATCGCCAATAACGTGCCGCTGGAGAAGACGGCCGACTACTTCTCACGGCTCGGCAAGAGCTTGATTATCGAATTCGTGCCCAAAGAGGACTCCCAGGTGCGGCGTATGCTGCGCACGCGCGAGGACATTTTCGACCGCTATGACCAAGCGGGATTCGAAGGAGCGTTTCAAACGCGCTTCGTGATCGAGAACAGCCAAGCCGTGGCTGGATCTTCGCGCTGGCTGTACCTGATGCGCCGCCGCTGCGAATAAGCGCGCGGAGCCCCGGCTTTTTCGGTATGCTGATTGGCCGATGAACGGTCAATTGCTCTCCATCTCCATCGTTGCGTCGGCGTTGCTGTTCGGCTGTTCGGCCGAGTCAGCGGCGCCGGAGCCGGCGCCGCCGCCGGCGGTGTCGTTCGATCGCCACGACGACCGAATCGACGTGAAGCTGGGCGGCGAGGAGTTCACAACTCTCTACCTGAGCCCGCAGGGACCGGTTCCCTACTTTCATCCGCTGCGCGCGGCGGACGGGACGATCGTGTCGCGGCAGTACCCCATGGCGACGGGCGTGCCGGGCGAGTCGGACGACCACCCGCACCACAGAGGGCTGTGGTTCTCGCACGACCAGGTGAACGGCGTTAACTTTTGGGCCAACGCGGAGGGCGCCGCCAACCGGGGCGACATCGTCCTCAAGTCCGTCGGTGAAGTCGGCGGCGACTCGCTGTCGGCCGAGTTCGAGTGGAGGGGGTTTGACGGGAAGGCGCTGCTGACCGAATCGCGGACGGTCCGCTTCGCGCAGGACGGCGATGTCCGCACGATGGACTTTGACCTGACGCTGACGGCCAACGATGCCGCCGTGCGCTTCGGCGACACGAAAGAAGGGACCTTTGCCGTTCGATTGGTCGACTCGATGCGTGAGCAGGCGTTAGGGGGCGGACCCGGCCCGGGCGTGATCGTCAACGCGGAAGGCGCCAAAGGCGAGGCAAACGTGTGGGGCAAGGCGTCGCCGTGGGTCGACTATTCCGGGCCGGTCGGCGGCAAGACCTACGGGATCGCCATTTTTGATCATCCTTCAAATCCTAAACACCCAACTTACTGGCACGTCAGGGCTTACGGGTTGTTCGCAGCCAACATTTTCGGCGAGCATGACTTTTTCAACGATCCCGGCAGGGATGGATCCGTCACTTTAGACCCGGGCGGGAAGATGCACTTCCGCTACCTGGTGGTACTTCATCCCGGCGATGCGGAGTCAGCGGGAATCGCTTCTCGATACGCGTCTTGGGCTCGTTAGTCCTTTATTTTCAATTGATTGCGTCGCAAGTAGCGACGATCGCGACTACGCAGTTCGTTCTAGATCCTCGCGCATATTTACAGTACTCTCACTAGTACTGTGCGTACAGGTAAAATCAGGACTTGGCCTTATGTCGGTCCTCGGTTAGAATTGGACACATTAAGGTAGATCCCTTAGTTGATCTGAACGCAGCGACGTTAATCCCCAATTCGGTCTTTTTTACATATGTGGTCGCGACGCGACCAAGGGATTTCCGGGAGGAAGGTTGGTATGAAATTTAGTGGAATCTTGTCAACTGCCGCTCTGGCTGCGCTGACCGCAACGTCAGCCTTCGGCGTCACAGTTGGGTCGCTGGTATTCGACGACCAGTTCAGTAACCAGGGTGCAGGCTTTGGCACCGTGGTCGCGGTCACAACCGCCCACCAAACAAGCGGCACAGGATTGGAAGAATCCTGCGTAGGCTGGAACGGTTCGGCGGATATCTACAGCTGCATTGCGGGCAGCGGAATCACGGGTGGGGACCACTCCACCACAGGGGCGCCGCAAAACGCCACACGCACAATGCTGTTCCTGCTCGACGAGCTGGGAATCGATTCGATCAGTGAGATTGGCTTGGTTGTCAATCCGTCTCAGACGGGAGCGAATCCTTCGATTACGCTGTTGGATCTTTACATCGGTATATTCGACACGGACGGTACAATACTCTACCGGTTCGACTATGGCGGACCGTTGGTCTTGGATGCCGATAACCTCGGCATCGGTGGCGAGGGTTTTGGATTCCGGCTATCGGATGCCGACCAGGCGTTGTATAACAACATTTTCGCGAACGGTTACAGAGTCGGCGCCGGCGTTTCTTTCGAGAACTGGGATGACGGCCCTGACACCGTGAACATCGCGAGGTACGCCTCGGAGGACGGACCGCCGGAAGTTCCGGAGCCGTCTAGTATGCTCCTGATGGGCGGCGGACTGCTTGGCCTGGCGTACTGGCGGAAACGCAAAAATAGCTAGGTTTCGACCGTTCAGAAATCAGAAGGCGGCTCAATCGAGCCGCCTTTTTTTGCGTTTAGTACTATGACTGCGGTATAACACCAAATTGAACCTTGGTAGTAGGTACAAAACCTGATATCCTTTCTGGGAATCGGGTGCTCAGCACACCGAGCTATTGTAAGCGCCCAGGGGAGGGCAGTTTTTTCATGCGCTTCGCATCATTTAGACATTTTGCGTGGGTGGGTTGCTTGGCTGCAGCGGCGATGCTGGCAGCGAACTTGCAAGCCGCAACAACCTACACCGTAATCGGCAATGTAGACACGAACAATACGGCCGATTTCATCTTCGCTGACAATCCGTTCTCAAACGTCGATGCAACCGGTTTTACCGTTGCGTTTACGCTAGAGAACACATCAGCGCTCTTTAATCCGATCATCACCGGCATCGCTCTGACTGTTCCCAGCGGGGTGACCGGCTTCAACCTAGCTGCGTCGACGCTCCCGACTAGCTGGGGTACCTTTTTTGAACTCGGAGGAGTCAACACTCCTCAAGACGTCGGCACGTTCGACTTCTGTGCGGAGTCAGGCAACGGCGACAAGAACTGCGGGGGCGGAAATCCCGGTGACGGCATCGACGCGGGGGATTCGTTTGATTTCGTTTTGAGATTTCTTGGCGACTTTGACGACGCAACCCTGTCGTCGGGCGATTTTCTTCCCTTGGCAGCTCGTTTTCAGAATACGGGCTCAGACGGGGAAGGTTCCGACGTTGCGATTTGCCAGAACTTGGATTGCGACGAGGACAACGTTCCCGAAGTTCCGGAGCCATCGACGATGCTCCTGCTTGGCGGCGCGTTGCTGGGGCTGGGCTACATCAGAAAGAAACGGAACAGCTAGGGTCTCTCCCTCAGCTCTCAAGACGAGAAGCGGGTCGCCCAAGCGGCCCGTTTTTTTTTGCACAGAGACGAAAATTTATTGAAACACCTTTGGCCTCCTCGCGCTCATCCCCATAGCGTCGAGGGGGAGAATCGATGACCAGGATAACGCTGGGTGTAGTTGTAGCCGCAACTTGCGTGCCAATGATCGCAGCTGGTTCGACGATAAGGATCGGTTCGGGGGGAAGCTCCGACCGTATTTCTTTACAAATCGCGCCGGACGGCGCCCCAGGCGAACGTGGCCGGACAAGATCCGTGCGCGAACTACGCGCCCCTGTCGGGCTCGCCGACTTGGATGAGACGATCGTCCTGTCGCCGCCGCGTTCACCTCGAGGAGAATGCAGCAGCGCCAGCCAGTCCAATAACTCCAACGGAGATTGCCGGGACATCTTGGAATGGACGGGCAACGGCCGGCCGGACGACACGGAGATCCCGATCGATCCTGTGGGCGACCAGGGACAAGGCAACACGCCGCAGGACGTTTGGAATGACGCGGCCCCTGGTCAGTCGGATGAAGACTTCGTCGCGGACCAAGTCGACAAGGAAAACGGCGCCGCAGTAGGCAATTTGGGCGACGAAGAGGTGCGTCCGCATGATGTCCGCGATGAAAACGACATCGCGGAAGCGCCCGAATCGTCGACGATGCTGCTGATGGGCGGCGCGCTCTTCGCCCTCGGCTACTACAAGAAGAAACGGAACGGCTAGGTACTCCTCTCTTAGCTCGCAATGGAAAGCGGGTCGCGCGGGCGGCCCGCTTTTGTTTGTTGGCTACTTGGCGACGTCGAAGTAGATGCAGTCGGGGTGGTGGAAGACAATCGCGCTGACGCTGGCTTCGGGTTCCATCATGGAGCCTTCCGTCAGCTCGACGCCGATCTCTTCGGGCTTCAGAGCAGCGAAGATTTGCGCTTGATCTTCGAGATTGGGGCAAGCGGCATAACCGGGGCTGTAGCGGCGCCCCTTGTACTCGCTCTTGAGACGATCCTTCATGGAGAGACCGGCCGGATCGGGCGAGCCCCAGTCTTCACGCAGGCGGCGGTGCAGCCACTCGGCGCAGGCCTCGGCAGTTTCTAGGGCCAGGGCCTGTAGCGCGTGCATCTTGAGGTATTGCCCGGCGGCCTTGTACTCCTCGGCTTTTTCGCGGACTCCTTGCCCAGCCGTGACGACGAACAGGGCGACGGAGTCGCGCGCGCCGTTGACGGCAGGCATGACGTAGTCGGCGAGGCACAGACCGTCCTCGCGCTTCTGACGCGGGAAGGTGAACCCGGCGGCGGGCTTATCGGAGCCGGCGTCGTAGAGGGTGATGCCATTACCCCCGGCTGTCGCCTCGAAGAACTGCCAAACGGCGCGGACTTTGAGCAACTCCTTGGCTTCTTTCTTGACGGCTTCGATGGAGTCGTAGAGCTCCAACGCCTTGGGATCGCGGGATGCTAGGGCCTTCTCGAAATTCCCCTTGAAGCCGAGGTGATGCGTGTAGAGCATCGCCGGGTTGACGTAGCTCCAGATTTCCTCAAGCTGCGGCACATCGCGGACGATGCGGTTCGGATACGGCGGAGGCAGAGGCGGCACGTCCAGGCTGGCCCGGGTGCTGCGGACGGTGGAGTACTCGACGGCTTCGTCCTCGATGGCGACGGTTTCGGCCATGACGGTCTCACGCTCAGCAATGAGCTTGACCAGTTCGGCGGGGTCCATGAGCCGGTTCATGAGGTTGAGGCCGGTCATGGCGTCCTTGGCGTAGCAAGTGACCGAGCCGTAAGCGGGCGCGATGCGCTTGCGCGTGAAACTGTCAGACAATGCGGCGCCGCCGACCAGCAGAGGCACGTCGACGCCTGCGTCTTTGAGATCGCTGCCAGTGACGATCATCTGTTGGGCGCTCTTTACCAACAGGCCGGAGAGGCCGATGGCGTCGGGCTTCGACTTGCGGAACTCCTGCACGAGAGTCTCGGGCGTGACCTTGATGCCCAGATTGATGACCTTGTAGCCGTTATTGTGCAGGATGATATCGACGAGT
>CAMPKL010000295.1 GCA_946887065.1 uncultured Bryobacterales bacterium | reverse complement strand
GCGCAACATAGATCACGTCGTTACGGCGTTCTTGGTTAAGCAAGGACAACGTCTCCGGCAGGCTCAGCGTCTGATTGCGCGCGCCAAGCGCAAGCCGGCGTTGGTTGTATGCCGAGGAATCGCCGACGGCGAGAACCAGCCGGCCTTTCGGCGCTCCTTCTGGAACGCGAATCTTGAACTCCTTCTCCACGCGGCCGCCGCGATAGGGCTGCAAAACGATTTTGCCGTTGATCACGTCGCCCGGGCTCGCGCGGCGCCGATCGACCCAGACTTGGTCGATCACCATCACGCGGCGCTTCGGCAGCAGATCTACGTCGACCTCGATGTTTTCCATCAAAGGCAACTCCAGGGTGTTGTTGAAAACCCGGAAGAGACGATTGCCGAATGCGCTGGCGATGAGTAGCGGCGCAGGGGCCGGCGCCGTGGGAGCGTCGCTCAGCATAGTCCGGAACTCGAAATCGTGATCGCCCTCGAAGTCCACCTTGGCGTTCAACCGGAAAGTCGACTCTTCGGCGAACTCGTTCATTCCGAACATCGAGTTGTAGAGGGCGAGGACGACGAGTTGGGGCGTGAGCTTCTCGTTCTGGATGACGTTATAGTTCAGCTGCTTGGTGGTCAGCACGTCATCGTTGTCGCCGTAAGTGCGCACGTTGACGCGAACCGGCGTCATCGGAGCGGACTCGCCGAGTACGCCGAGAATTCCGGAATGCCGATCCTGTCTAAGAGCGCCGACGATGGAATCGGCATTGGCCATTTTGACGGGGTTGAGCTGAGAAGCCAAGACGAGGACCACATCCGCCGTGGCGATCGGGGCCTCCAGGCGGCCCGAGTTAAACATGGGATGGCCGAACGCGAGGATCTTCTTGCCGTCGTTGTAAGTAACCGTCCCCAGGCCTGTAGCGGACATGTCGCCCGACATCATCACCACGGAGATAGGCTCGCCGGGGTTCAGTTTTCCGCTTGGATCGACTGTTTCCAGGCTGCGAGCGGCCATGGCGCCGCCCTGCATGACGGAATAGCCTTGCGAGCGAAAATAGCCGCCGACCACGTCGAGTACCCCGGCGTGAACTCCGGAAAAAGACAGCGGCGTCGCGATGGGACTTGCTTGACCGTCAATCCCCGGCAGGGCGGCATCGCGAAGTCCCCAAATCGCTTGGGCAAGATCGCCATCCTGCGTTTCGGACGCGACGGGGCGAGAACCGTCAAACTCATCGATCTCGAGCATATTCTCAATCGGAGTGATGCCGGCAATCGCGTCGGGAGAAAACTGGCTGTAGCGCAGGGAGATAGCCCCGAGCAGTTTGCCTTCGTAATAGACCGGGCTGCCGCTCATGCCGCCGGCGACATTCGTACGTTGGGCTTTGCCGCCCAGCTTGGCGAGGATGACGTCTTGGCGGGGGCCGAAGGCGTTGCGCATGACGCCGAGAATTTCCACGGGAATCGGCTCCGCCGTAACCCCGCTGAAAGTCGTCCAAGCGACAGCCTGCATGCCGGCTTGAACTTGGTCCAGCGGCAAGATCTCGACGGGTCCGGCTTGGGGAGGTTGTTGTTCCTGGGCGAGAACTGGCCAGGCCGCAACAATGCAGAGGAAGAATAGTCGAGTTAGGCGCATGGCGGATGTCGTCGAAGCGGCTGGAAAAGGCACTCGTTAGCATAACCTACCGCGCCAGCCGAATCCGCTGGGGCAAGTCGATTCTGGATCGGTCAGCGCGGTCTGTTGCAAGATAGGTTCGAGGCCCCCGTGGCGGTTCCCGGTCCCATTCGCATCACCGTTCTCGGTTCGGGAACGAGCGTCGGCGTCCCGACGATCGGCTGCCCCTGTGCGGTGTGTCACTCGGAGGATCCGCGGGACCGCCGGCTGCGGCCTTCGATATTGATCAGCTATCCGGCGGGAGGCCGCGAAAGGAACGTGGTCGTGGACACCACGCCGGACTTTCGCCAACAAGCCTTAGCGGCCGGATTCACTGACCTCGACGCGATCCTTTACACCCACTCGCACGCCGACCACATCATGGGTCTCGACGATGTGCGGCCGTTCAACTATGGACGGCGGGAAAGGATTCCCGTTTTTGGCATGGCGGCGACGATTGACGCTTTAGAGCGCGCTTTCCCGTACGCATTCATCGAGGCCGCAACGCACCCGGGCGGCCTGCCGCGCGTGACGGCGCATTGCATTGAGTCCGAATCGGTCCGGCTTCACGGATTGGACTTCACGCCCGTACCCATCTGGCACGGCAAGACGCAGATCATCGGTTTTCGATTCGGCCGGGCGGCGTACTTAACCGACCATAGCGATATCCCGGACTCCTCGTTGCCTCTGCTGGAAGATCTCGATTTGTTGTTCTTGGACGCGCTGCGCTGGGAGCCGCACCCGTCGCATTCCACGGTGGGACAGGCTCTAGGTTGGGTCGAGAGGCTGCGGCCGAAGCAAGCTTACTTCACGCACATCTGCCACGATCTTTCCCACGCCGCCGTCAGCGCGGCACTGCCTGCAGGCGTCGGGCTGGCCTACGACGGTCTGTCGATCGAGATCGCGGGAACCGGACTTCATGCTTAAGCTCTACCGGTCCCTCGAAGAAATTCCCGCGGATTTCGGACCGAGCGTCGTGACGATCGGCAACTTTGACGGCGTCCATTGCGGACACAGAAAGATACTGGAACTCGCAAAACGTTTGGCGCAGCGGCACGGATGGCGGGCGGCGACCCTAACTTTTGATCCGCACCCGTTGCAGGTCGTCGCGCCGGAGCGGGCGCCGCGACTGATGACGACGATCGAGCAGCGCCGCGAAGTGTTGGAGAGTTTGGGGGTCGACGCGATGGTCGTTCTGCCCTTCACCGCCGAGTTCTCGAAGCAGTCGCCCGAAGAGTTCGTGGAGCAGGTGTTGGTGCTGGGCTTGCGGTGCGCCTGCGTCGTCGTGGGTCAAAACTTCCGCTTCGGGCACCGGCATGCGGGCGATATTGATACCCTGGAGGAGCTTGGACGGCGCTTTGGCTTCGTGACGGAGGCGGTCGGCCCGCTTCGCATGGGAGGCCAAACGGTAAGCAGTTCGCGGATTCGCGCCGCTGTCGCCGCTGGCCGCACCGACGTTGCGCGGCGGTTGTTGGGCAGGCCGTTCGAGTTGGCGGGCGAGGTTGTCCCGGGACGGGGAATCGGCTCCAAGAGCACGGCTCCGACTCTCAACCTGAGCCCGCGAGCGGATCTGTGGCCGGCGAACGGCGTCTACATAAGCGAGACGCGCGAGCTATCCGCACCGCGGCGTTGGCGGTCCGTGACGAACGTCGGCGTGAGACCAACATTCGGCGACGGCGATCGAGTGGTCGAGACTCATTTGCTCGAACCGCTGGGAGGCTCGTCGCCGGCGGCGATCGGAGTCAGCTTCTTGCGGCGATTGAGAGATGAGCGGTCGTTTGAGTCCTCCGAAGAGTTGCGTGAACAGATCTATCGGGATATTGCAGCGAGCGAACGTTATTTTCGGCTGCGCGATAAGATCCGGGCGCACAGAGTTTGAGCGACGACCATAGTCCATAAGATTTTCCGTCCTGCGCGGCAACAAGCGCTCAGTGACGAACCCACCGGAGTAGAAAACGAGATCCAATGAGCGTGAAAATTTCCAAAGAAAAGATCAAGCATATGAAGGCTCTGTCCAATGAGCGCGGCGTTATTTCCGCCGCGGCCATGGACCAGCGCGGTTCTTTGCAAAAATCCGTCGCCGCCGGCAAAGGTATCAGCCCCGACGCCGTAACCGACGAAATGATGGTCGAGTTCAAAACGGCCGTATCGAAGGTTCTGACCCCGCACGCCAGCGCCATCCTGCTCGACCCGCAATGGGGCATGCCTGCCGCTGAAGCGCGCGACAAGAATGCCGGACTGTTGCTCAGCTACGAGCAGAGCGGTTACGACAACACACGGCCCGGGCGGCAGGCCGACCTGTTGCCGGATATGTCCGTTCGCCGGCTTAAGGAAGCGGGCGCGAACGCGATCAAGGTGCTGATCTACTACACGCCTTTTGAGACGAAGGAAGGCAACGACGAGAAGCATGCTTTCATCGAGCGCATCGGCGACGAGTGCCAATCCAACGGCGTTCCGCTGTTCTTGGAGTTCGTGGGCTATGACGAGAAGGGCGGCAGCGAGAAGAGCCTCGAATATGCCAAGAAGAAGCCGCAAGTCGTGATCGAATCGATGCGCGAGTTTTCCAAGGATCGCTACAACGTCGACGTACTCAAGGTTGAGATCCCGATCAACTTGACCTATGCGGAAGGCGCGTTGGCCTACAAGGGCGAAAAGGCTTACGACAAGACCGAGGTGCTGGAGCACTTCCGCGCCGCGGCCGAAGTCGCTCGCCGTCCGTTCATTTACTTAAGCGCCGGCGTCAGCAATCCGGAGTTCACCGAAGCGCTCAATTGGGCGACCGAAGCGGGCGTCGCCTACTCCGGCGTTCTATGCGGCCGCGCAACTTGGAAAGACGGTATCCCCGTTTACGCCGAGAGAGGCGTCGAGGCCCTAACGGAATGGCTGGAGGACGAAGGCGTCAAGAACATCAATGCCGTGAACGGTTGTCTGTCGAAGTGCGCTCCTTGGTATCGCTTCTACGGCGCGGATTCGCCTGACGCGCTCGCCGGATAGTTGCGCGGAGGCGGGTCCTTTCGCGGCCCGCCTCGCAATCCTTGTTAGCCCGCAAAGAACCGTGGTCGACCCCATCGAACGTGTCCGCCTGGATTGGGTCTCGGTTCGGCCAAGCCGAATTCACGGGTTCGGTCTGTTTGCGCAGGCCTTCATTCCCACCGAGAGTTACATCGGCGCCTACGTCGGCCCGCCGGCCGAAGAAGACGGGCGCTACGTCTTATGGATTGAAGACGACGACGGCAAGTGGGCCGGAGTGGACGGCAGCAATGTCTTGCGCTATCTCAATCACAGCCCAACGCCCAACACTGAACTGAACGGAACCGAACTCTTCGCCCTACGCGATATTGAGCGCGGCGAGGAGATCACGATTCACTACGGCGAAGATTGGGCGGATGGCGACCCGACGGGCCCGACTCCGTCGTTGCTGCCCAGGAACTGAGTCAGCGTTCCTAATCCGCTAGCCTCTCCGCCGCCGCTCTTGGCCCCGAGACCGCCGCCAAGTTGCCGACGCAACTTCGAGAGGGTCATGGTTTGGATGATGACCTTGCCGGGTCCGGTGAGCGTCGCCAAGAAGACGCCCTCGCCGCCGAAGATGCCGGTAGCGATGCCGCCGGCGAACTGCACGTCGTAGTTCACGCTGTCGTCGAAGGCGACAATGCACCCGGTATCGACCTGTAGCGTCTCGCTCCCCTTCAAATGAAACGTGATGAAGTCGCCGCC
>CAMPKL010000294.1 GCA_946887065.1 uncultured Bryobacterales bacterium | reverse complement strand
GGTGTTTTCGAAATTTGCCGGCTCGGTGTTGGACGCGATTTCATCGACATCAGCAAGCGTCTGCGCGATTCCCGCTTCAAGCGCGGGCTTGAATTGAGAGACTTCGACTTTGTCGAACGCGGGCACGCCGCCGTAAGGGCCGGTCCATTCTTGTAACAGCAAATTCGTTGTTTCTTCCTTTGAGGAACAGGACGCAAGGGCGAGGAGCGCGACCGCGGAGAAGCAAGCCGTCCAAATCGATTTCATGGATACACCTGAGAATAAGCTACAACCAAAAAGACGTACTGAACCTGGACAGGTTTCTAGAAATAGGCGCGGCTCGAAATCCGGCGGTGCGCGCCGCCGCCAACATGACGGCAAAGGGGTAGCAGCTTCATCTCTGCTCCACCCGGCAACTCGTCCCGAAATACTAGCATCTGGTGCGATTCGGCACGATCATGGGATGTGATCTTTCAACCTGGCGGGTATATACTGACGCCAGTTCGAAGGGATGGAGGCCCCGTTGCTCATGAACCGGAACAGGAAGAAGTGGATGGCCGCGGGAGGCCTGGCGCTGGCTGGAATGTTAGCGTTCGCATGGCAGCGGCCCGCCTTTACGCAGACGCCCGCTCAGCAGAGGATGGATGACGCTCACCCTGCGGGGGCGCGAGTCGACAACCGGGCGACGGCGGCTGAGCTGACGGCGACGATTGCCGGCTCGACGGACGAAATCGGCGGCGATGTTCCCCGCCGGAACCTGATCGACGAGCACATCTTCGGCAAGATGGAGGCCGACGGTATACCGCACGCGCCGCTCGCCAATGACACGGACTTTATCCGCCGCGTCTACCTGGACTTGACGGCGCGGATTCCGACGCCTGAGGAGGTGCGGGAATTCGTCGCCTCGACCGATCCTGACAAGCGCGACAAGCTGGTCGATTCGCTGATCGGCAGTAAACCCTATTTGGCGAGATGGACCTACTGGTTCGGCGACCTGTCGCGCACGAACGGCAACCGGATCGGCAACGAGGGCAAGAATCTCTACTACCGCTGGACTTACGACGCCTTCCAGATTAATACGCCCTACAACGAGATGGTTGAACACATGCTGACGGCGAAAGCGGTCAGCAATTGGTATGTCGGTCCGGCAAGCTACCTGGCGCGCTGGGTGATCATTGGCGCGACCTGCGCGGACACCGTCCACGAAGATACGTCGGATGAGATTGCCGTTTGGACGGCCATGCACTTCCTCGGGCTCAACCTGCAATGCGTTTCGTGCCATGACGGGCGGAACCACTTGGAGAAGGTCAATCTGTGGCTGACTGACCAGAAACGGAGGGAGTTCTGGCAGCAAGCGGCTTTCTTTGGGAAGACGCGCGTGTTGCGCAGAACGGAAGTCTCGACCGCGCAGGATGAGTATTCGATTGATGACGAGGGCGTTGGCTACAACGCCGCCGGGGAAAGCGTGCAAAGGGTTCCCCGCAACGGCGAGGGGATGGTCGAGCCGGCGTTTATTTTGACCGGCGAGCAGCCGGACCCGGACAAGAACCCGCGCGAAGAGTTCGCGCGCATGATCACCTCGCATCCGCAGTTCGCTCGCGCGACGGTTAACATGTTCTGGGCGGAAATGATGGGCGTCGGCATCGTCGATCCGGTATTCGACTTCGACCTGAACCGTCAAGACCCGAAGAACCCTCCACCGCCGGGCTGGTCGATCCAGCCTTCGCATCCGGAATTGTTAGATGCTTTGGCGAAAGACTTCCAGGAGCACAACTACGACATCAGGCGATTGTTGCGGTTGATCGCGACTTCAAGCGCCTATCAGTTGTCGTCTAAGTTTCCAGGGGAGTGGCAGGCTTCCTACGCAAAGTACTATGCGCGCAAGTTCGTGCGTAGGCTTACGGCGGAGGAAATGTATAACGCGATCGTTGCCTCGACGAACCTGTACGACGAGATCCCCATCCGCGGGACGGACTTGACGGTGACATACGCGACCGAGGCCCGTTCGCCTGAAGACATGCGCCGATTTACCAACGCGGCTTTCTTCTTAAACGTCTTCGGCCAGACCAACCGCGACTACTCGGAACGAAACAATCAGGGCGCTATTGATCAGGCCATCATGCTGATGAACAGTCCCTTCGTGACGGAGCGGGTTGCGGCGAAGCCGGGAAGCTTCTTGGCGGAATTGCTTAGCAAAGAGCCGGCGCTGAACGACGCTCAATTAGTGGAAGAACTGTATTACAGGTTCTTGTCGCGGCAGCCGGCGGACGACGAAGCGTCGCAGGCGCGCGAGTTGATCGCGGAGAATCGCCAACAAGGGCTGGAAGATCTGCAGTGGCTGCTGATGAATAAGCTCGAGTTCATCTTCAACGACTAGCGAACGAGGCAAATCGATATGGGCTATTTCGACAGTCTTTCGACACGGCGCGAGATGTTCCGTGCCGGCGCGGCCTTGGGCGGCGGTTACTTCTTTTCGCAACTCTGGAAGCCCAGCCAGGTGCAGGCGCAATCGCGCGTCAGTCCCAGGGGCACGGCGCGGTTCTGCATCGTGTTGATGCTTGACGGCGGTCAGAGCCAGGTCGACACGTGGGATCTGAAAGAAGGGGCTTGGACGCCGCAGGACTTCGACATTCGCAACGTCAGCGGCCCGATAGGAAGGTGGCCGTATGCGCTCTATCCGCAACTCGCTGAACGCTTCGATAAGTTCCTGCTGGCGCGTTCGATGGGCGCATGGGACGCGGTGCACGGCCGAGCGCAGTACTACATACAGACAGGCCATCCGTTGAACTTGGCCCTCGCGAAAGAAATTCCGGCGATCGGCGCCATTGTTTCCACCGAGTTGGCCGAGCGGAGAAGGGACACGGACACGCTGCCGCCTTATGTGGCGATGAACGTGGTTCGCAACCAGGCCGGTTTGGTGAATTCGGGCTTTTTGCCTGCAAAGAACGCACCATTCCATATCGATACGACAACGAAGCTTTCCGCTTATGCGCTGGCCCCCGAAGACAAGCCGGATTTCGACCGTCGTTGGAATCTGCTGAAGAACTTCGACGAGCGGCTACGTAACGAAACGTCTCTACAGGCTAAGACCTACCGCGATTACAACGACCACTACGAAGGCGCGGTGCGATTGATGTCCGATCCGCGCGCGGCGAAGATTTTCCAACTCGATCCGGCCGAACAGACGCGGTACGGCAACTCCCGTACCGGCGACGCCTGCATTCTGGCGCGCAACTTGGTGGAAGCCGACGCCGGCACGCACTTCATTTTTGTCGACATCTATAACTGGGACCAGCACTCGAACATCTACGGTTCGAATCGGTCCGGTCGCCCCGCGCCGGGAGGCTACCCGAACACGCACCAAGAGATTTCCTTGGAATTGGACTCAGCGCTGGCGCCGTTGTTGGATGATCTTTCGGGCACGAAGCGAGCGGACGGGACTTCGCTGCTCGATGAAACGCTGGTGGTGTGCATGGGCGAATTTGGGCGAACGCCGGGACCGCTCAGCGTGATCAATGGACGGGACCACTACCCCGGCGCCTTCTCGGCTCTTTTCGCGGGCGGCGGAGTGAAGGGCGGCCGCGTTCTCGGCAAGACGGACGAGTTGGGCGCTACTGTCATCGAGTCGGGTTGGCACGAAAAGCGTCCGATTTACCCCGAAGACGTGGCGGTGACGATCTACTCGGCGATGGGCGTCGATTGGACGAAGCGCGTGCAGGAGACGCCTTCGGGCCGCACGTTCTATTACATCGAACCGGTTACCGCCCAAAGCCACGTCGTGAACTTCCAAGAGGTGACGGAGTTCTTCACCTAGGCGACGTTGTACGCTTGTCCTGAGTGCCGTCGAAACCACCTCTCGTCTCGCCCGAAGATCAGAGCGCCACGTTCGTCGAACTGTTCTTCGACTTGGTGTTCGTGTACTCGGTAACGCAAGTCGTACGGCTGCTGCACCACGACTTCGGGTGGCACAGCGCCGGGCAAGCGGTCCTCGTTTTCTGGCTCGTTTGGTGGGCATGGACGCAGTTCACCTGGACGCTGAACTCGGCCAACACCGAGCACACTCCGGTACAGTTTTGGACGCTTGCCGCGACGGCGGTGGCGTTCTTCATGGCCATAGCTTTGCCGGACGCATTCCACGGAGGCGGCCTGGCCTTCGCCGTGCCTTACGTCGTCGTGAAGTCGATCGGCCACGGCTTGCACGCTTGGGTCTCCTGGGGCGACCCGCTGCGGCGAGATGCGGTGAAGACATTCAGCGCCCTCTCGATAGGCGGGATGGCTGCGGTGTTAGCCGGAGGGATCGCCGGCGACGAAACGCAGTACTGGCTGTGGGGATTGGCTATCTTGCTGGACGTCATCGCGGCCGAGGTGGGCGCCCAACGAGATGGCTGGGAACTCTACCCGGAACACTTTGCCGAGCGGCACGGCTTGTTCGTGATTATCGCTTTGGGAGAGACGTTGATCGTGACGGCTAGCGGATTGGCGGGAGAGGCCTGGACGGTACACACCTGCGCGATTGCGATTCTGGCCGTAGCGGTGACTTGCGCCCTGTGGTGGACGTATTTCCCGAGGAGCAAGCCGCGGCTGGAGGAGGCGCTGGCTTCGTACAAGGGCATGCAGCAATCGGCGATGGCGAGGGACGCGTTCAGCCTCATGCACTTTCCGATGATGTGCGGCGTGATCGCTTATGCCGCTGCCATCGAAGAGGTGGCAGCGCATCCGGGCGAGCCCATCGGCGTCACGGCACGGGTCGCGTTGGCGCTGGGGTTATTGTTGTTTGTGGGCGGAATGGCCGGCGCCATGTGGCGCGCAACCTGCGGCAAGCTGTTGCCGAGAGTCGTGATTGTCGCGGCGACGGCCGCAGCGATCGTCGCCCTGGAGGGCGTCGACCCTCTGCTGACCTTGGGCATCGCCTTTGCCGGGACGGCTGCCGTCGGCGCGGTCGAGCAGCGTCGAAGCGCCCACTAGCGATCATCGTGTCGTTGTGCCACCGTCGCGTTGGCGATAAACTAGCGGCCACTATGAGGCTGTTCACGATGTTCGCCGCGGCGATATTGGTTGTCGCGTCCGCTTGCGCTCCAGCGCCGGATGAGGCTGAGGTCGCAAACGATCCCAACCAGGAAGAGTGGGCGGAACTGTTCAACGGTAAGGATCTCGAAGGTTGGACGCCGAAGATCGCCCACTATGAGCCGGGTGAGAATTTCGGCGATACGTTCCGCGTCGCCGATGGCGCCATACAAGTCAGCTACGACCAGTACACGGACTTCAACGACAGTTTCGGCCACCTGTTTTGGAAGGACAAATATTCGCACTACCGGCTCGTCGTCGAATACCGATTCACCGGCGAGTGGCTGCATGACACGCCAGGC
>CAMPKL010000293.1 GCA_946887065.1 uncultured Bryobacterales bacterium | reverse complement strand
CCGACCGTTCGTGAGATAGATGGATAGCTCACGGTCTCGAGCACTGGATGTCACGACCGAATAGTCGATGCAGCGCGTCCTACGAAAGAGGCCGCAAGTCACTATGCATCGCTCATAGAACAGCACTCGCCTAAACAACGTATCTACACACAAGACCGGCACCCCCAGTCCCACCAAGGTGAAAGTGATACCGGGTATCGATCCAAGGCTTTGCTCGCTCCAGATCAAGAAGTAAAGCGAAAGCGCGGCGGCGGGCGCTACGATCAGGGTAAGGAGGAGCCACAACCAGAGGGTCATGTGGGCTGTGTAGAGCAGCTGCCCTCGCGGCGTCAGATCCGATTCGACTCCAGGGAAATCCTCTGTCATCTAACCCCAAGTATCCGCCACCCGATACGCCTCAAAGCACTTCTCTAAACCCTCGCGCCCCGGCACGGATAACCCATGCTCCATGCCGATCATCCCTTCGTAACCTTTCTCGTAAACCCGCTTGAACACGTTCTGATAATTAATCTCGCCCGTATACGGCTCCTTGCGCCCCGGCACATCCCCCGCCTGGAAATAAGCAATCCGGTCCCAGTGTTTCTCAATGTTGTTAATCAGGTTCCCCTCAGAAATCTGCTGGTGATAAATATCGAACAACATCTTCACGTGCGAGCTGCCCACGGCATCGATGATCTGCGCCGCATGATCTGACGTCACCACGTGATACCCCGCGTGATCGACCAGCACGTTCAACGGCTCCAACACGAGCGTCAAGTCCGTGCCCTCGACGATTTCCGCCGCCTTCTTCAACCCATCGATCACGTTCTGCGTCTGGCGGCTTAACGGCATGTAGTCCACGCTCAGCCCGCTCGTCACCGTCGCCCATCGATTCTTGATCGCGTCGTGATAGTCCACCGCCTTGCGCACATCCGCCAGAAAGCCGTCGTGAAACTTCGCGTCGACCAACGCATCGCCCTGCCAGCCGCCGCTGTTCACAACAAAGACGCCCATCTCCATGCGCAGCTCGTTCATCTTGCGGCGAATACTCACGCACTCTTCCAACGTGTGATTCTTCGGCAGCGCATTGTACTCAAACGCCGCAAATCCATACTCCGCGTAAATCTGCAAATGCTGGTCGACCGAAACTTCGTCGCCCAGAAAACCCATCCGCGGCGCATACCGCAGATGCCACTGATGAGTCAGCGCCATCTCAGGTACAACATCCGGCTCACGGCTGCAGCCGTATAGGACCAAACCCGCAAGCGAACCGAGAACATCGCGTCGTGTCATACGGCTTCAGGATACAGCGCCCAACGCCGCCAATCCCCCTGACGCCGTCCCCATTCCGCGAATCCCCGCGACCCGAGCCCTGGGACGTAAGTCCCGGGTCAATTCGGGTACGGCGCGCCCGGCCGTACGATTCGAATCGTATGGTCCGAGAACGCGTAGTGGGCCCCGGGAACATCCACCTTCGGCATGTGGCACGTACTGCATTCCTGCGTACCCACGGGACACGCCGGGCCCGTGGCGGCCGCGGCAGTGGCCTCGCCGCCGGCATGGCAGGCCAGGCATTTGTCGTCGTAAAACCGCGCGTCCCGGCTCGGGTCTTCATGCGGGTCGTGGCAAGCCGCACAGCGAATCCGCGCGTCGTCCGGGTCATAACACTTCGAGTTAACCAACCGGTACGGCTGGAACCGCACGTTGTCGACTCCCTTAATCTTCTGCGCCGCGACTTCGGCCCAAGTGCGATGGCAGGAGCCGCAAAAATCCGCCTGCTGCTCGGCCGTCATGGACTTCATGCGGCCCATACCTGCTTCGTCCCTGTTACCCGATGAAATCGACTGGACGTGCTTGTCGCCCGGCCCGTGGCAACCCTCGCAACTGATTCCAGGCTCCATGTGGGACAGCGTGACAACCGAATTCTGTACCGCTCCAGTAGCATGGCATCCGAAACAACGCCTCACTTCTTGATCGTCCAGCGGCCTGCCGGCAGCTTCCGTCACCGTCTGCGGATCGAAGTTGGCCGGCGTTCCCAGCGTCCAGTCCAAGTCATCGAGCGCGGTGAAGTAGCTGACCCGCGCCTCTTGGAACTTCCCGTCCAAATCAATCACGAACGTCTGACCAATCTCACCGCGTCCGAACGCCCAGAGGATCGGCGTGGACACCGTCTCCAATCCGTTCGTCACGGTGTAGATACTCTGGTCACCTTGCCGTTCGATCCGATAGACGAACGGCGGCCGCTCGAAGGTCAGCTCACTGTGAGCGGACAAAATCCCCTGCGCGGAACCGGCACGCAGGGCCGTCGCCATGGCGGAGGCGAAGTGCTTGGACTGCGCCGGATGACAGCTGATGCACACCTTGCCGCCCACGTACTGCCGGTTCGCAGCCAGTTCCGTCGGCAGCCAGCCAGGCTGCAGAGGTGATAAGGGGAGTTGACCGCTCGCGGAATGCAGCAAGCCGAAAATTAGACAGGCCACGCCCGCTGTCGTCAGGAAACGGCCACGAACCAGCCAACAGAAGACAGCCCGCGGGCGATTATCCACCAGTTCATCCTACGACTTGCAACGCACCTGATCCAAAGCGAAACGTATAACGTTGCTCGGCTAGGTCGTTTTCCGTACTCGCCTAGTGGAGTTTTTACCGCGGAGGCTGCAACCGTCTCACGCCCGCGACCGCATCGGCGTTCGCCGGATCCAGTCCCGCCGCCAGCCGGTAGTGGTAGACCGCCTCCAGCGAACGACCCAAATACTCCAACGCCACGCCAAAGTTGTAATGCGCATCCGCATAGTCCGGCGCCGCCTCCAGCGCCGCTTCGTAATGCGGGACAGCCTCCTCCACCCGCTCTTGCCTCAGCAAGCAGTTCCCCAGCGCGTTCTGCGCCTGAGCAAGACGCGGCTCGCGTTCCACGGCCGCGCGCAACGACGCCTCGGCCGCCGCAAGCGAACCCTGCTGCATCTGCAAGCTGCCCAAGTTGTATTGCGCCTGAGCATATTGCGGCTCCAGTTCCACGGCGCGGTCGAACAGCTGGAGCGCTGCCGCCGCGTCGCCCCCCTCCAACAAGGCGCGGCCCAGGTTATTGTGGGCGACAATCGACAGCGGTTGGCCTTCGACCGTCCGGCTCCACAGCGTTCTCGAATCCGACCAATGCCCGATCTGGTACACCGTCAAGCCGGCGAAGGCGGCCAACATCGTCGCGGCGGCCAACAAGATCGGCCTGCCGCGTTTCTCGTATTGCACCAGTCCAATACCGGCAGCGAGGCAGGCGACTCCTAATGTCGCCAGGTAGGTGTGGTGGTCGGCGACCACTTGTTGGCGGTCAAGCCGCAGCAACGACAAGACCGGCAGCAGCGTGACGACGTACGCGCCCCAAACCGCCGCGATCCATGGTCGAGCCCTCCACTGCCAAATCGCCAACGCCGTAACAGCGACGACAAAAACAGCGGCGCCCACGATGCGCCAGTCCGTAATCTGCGGCTCAAGGCTGTAGACGTACTGCGGGTACAGCGAAACCGGAACCAGCGTCTTCACTAAATAGAACGACAGCCCATAAAGCGATAGCCCGATGCGCAGATCAGGATACATACCCAAGTCAGCAGTAGCGCTGCCGAAACTCCCTGTCGTGCGGGTCATGGCATAAAAACCCGCGACCGCCGCCAGCGCGAAGAACGGCAACTTCTCCCAAAATACGAAGCGGTTGAACTTGCGCCTCAGCGGATAGAAGTCCATCAGCAGCAGCACGACCGGCAGCGTCACGGCCAGGACCTTCGATAACAGCGCGCCCACGAATGCCGCGATCGCCCATCTCCCTTTGCCGCGCACGTAGAGCAGCAGCGTCCCGGCATAGAAGACGCCGCACAGCACGTCACGTCTTTCGCTTGCCCACGCCACCGATTCGACACGTAACGGGTGCAGCGAAAACGCCAACGCTCCCGCCGCCGCGGCCCATACCAACCGCGGCGACGATTCGCGATTCAGCGCCTTCTTGAGCAAATCCACGAAGAGCAAAAAGACCAGCACCGTGGTGATGGCGTGGAGCGCGACGTTCGTGAAATGGTATCCGGCCGGGTTCATACCCCACAGCACGTAATCCAGGCTCGAGCTCAACCAAGTAAGCGGGTGATAGTGTCCCAGGACGAACGCCTGGAACGCCCAGGCGATCTGGCGAGGCCCCAGGCCGCGGTAGTACGGGTTCTCAAGGAAGTTCCTGTCGTCGTCCCAGTTGACGAAGTTGTTGCCGGCCGAGGGCAAGAAGACGAGCAGCGTGAGCAGCCCGGCCAGCCACGGGACCCAACGCGTTAAGTCGCTTGCTTGCTGCGGTTTCCGGCGCGCCATCGAACTCCCCATGATAAGCGCCCTCCGCTGCTAGCCTGGTAGCGATGGATGTGTTCGTTTTAAGGCACGCGATCGCCGAAGACGCCGGCCCAGGCCAGGCGGACTCCGACCGCCGCCTGACGGACGAAGGCCGTACTCGCCTGCGGTTAGTCGTGGAAAAGGCGTTGCGCGCCGGGATGGAGCCGGGAGTCGTCCTCAGCAGCCCCTACGTCCGCGCGCAGCAAACCGCCGAAATCTTGCTCGCGCAACTGAACCGGCCGTGTGAATTGGTGACAACCGCGAACCTTACCCCTTACGCGAGCGTGGCCGATTTGTGGAACGAGTTGCGCGAGTACGAGCGGCTTGGCCCCGTCGTCGTCGTCGGACACAATCCCCAGCTCAGTGAACTGGCCTCAGTTCTGATTGGCTCGCCGCGTTATGCCGTGGAGATGAAGAAGGCCGCGATCGCCTACATCAAAGACGCCGGCAACGGGCCGCGCCCAGCGGGCCGCCTGGCCTGGATGTTGACGCCGAGGTTGGCCTCGGTGTGAAGAAAGTACTAGCCTAGAGTCGCGACCCGGTAAGACTTTCCTACTCAAGGGGCCATTGGAGGCGATTCCGCGACTGGCGCGGCAATTGCTAAGGGAGCAGCAACCATGTGGAACAAAGACGATCAACGCAATGAACCAGCCGTCGCAACGCCGACGGCTCCGCCGCCCCGGCCGGCATCCTCCTCTCCGGGGGGCCAGTCCGCATACATCGGCAAGTCAATTTCCATTGAAGGCACCATCACCGGCTCGGATGACCTCGTCATCGAAGGCCGGGTCAAGGGGTCCATCAAGCTTTCCGACAATATGTTGACCATCGGCACGAACGGCGTGGTGGAAGCGGACGTCGAAGCGAAAGAGATACGGGTTCAAGGCAAGCTGAACGGCGCCACCAAGGCGCGCGACCGCATCGAAATCGGCAAGACAGGCTCGGTTGAAGGCGAAGTGACCACCAGCAGGATCGCCGTCGAGGACGGCGCCGTATTCCGGGGCAGCGTGAACAACGCCACCCC